>JACQQW010000280.1 GCA_016206745.1 Candidatus Omnitrophota bacterium
ATTGGGACGGCCGACGATGGAAACGGTCCCGCATTTACGGTTTTTTTCGGTATTTAAGGACAACGATCACCACTCCTGTAAATAAAATCAAATTCACGATATTAAACGCCTTCCAGACGATATCTTTGGACATAAAACCTGACGGAGCCATTAACAAACTGCAGATCCACACTCCCATGACCCAGACCATGGAAATGTCCTGTGACGAACGGCGCTTGATGATGTTCATCATCAAAGGAATGTTCCACAACGGCAATGCAATGGAAGCCGCCAGGCCGATTTGCTCGATAAGAACCATGGACTCCCCCTGACCCCCTCTTGGAAAAAATTTAAGTCACTGCAAAGAATTTGACCAAATGCTTCATACGCTCCTCGACCTCGCGCATGGTCAAAGGCGCGGTGCGGCCCATGCCGAAAGCCTGGACGTTAAAAGAAGCGGCCGTGGTCGCGTATAACAGCGCCTTGCGCAAGGATTTTTCATCCACCTTATGCGCCTTACTTAAATATCCCATCAAACCTCCCGCAAACGTATCGCCCGCGCCGGTGGGGTCCACCACTTTATCGATGGGATAGGCCGGGAAACAAAACTTGAATTTCTTGCTGCAAAATAAGACCCCGTGCTCCCCTTTTTTAATGACCACCATTTTAGGCCCCATCGTCAGCAGCTTTTGTGCGGCCATGATCAAATTGCCTTCCTCTGTCAGCGCCCGGGCCTCGGCGTCGTTGGCCACAAATAAATGCACCTGCTTCATCAAACGGCGCAGGGATTTTTGTTTGTGGGTGATCCATAAATTCATGCTGTCCAAACCGATCAGTTGCGGTGATTTGACCTGGCTGATCAGCTTCAACTGCAGGTCCGGATCGAAATTGGCCAGGAATAAATTGGGCAAATGTTTTTGATGATCGGTGATTTCGGGCGCATAATTTTCCAGCACGCCCAGTTCAGTGGCCAGGGTCAGGGCATTATTTAAATCGCCCTTCTTATATTCCCCGCTCCAACGAAATGTTTTACCGCTGCCTATTTTAACCGAGGTCAAATCAATGCCCTTGCGCCGCAAAAAATCCAAATGCCTCTCCGGAAAGTCTTTCCCCACCACCGCGACCATATGCACGTCGGTAAACAACCGGGCGCTCATGGCAAAATGCGCCGCAGAACCGCCCAGCATGTCCTTTTTGCTGCCTGAGGGGGTCTTCACATGGTCCAAAGCCACGGTGCCTAAAACCACAAGACTCATTTTTTCTCTCCTGTTTATGCTATTGCAAATTCGATAACGTGCCTGTCGCAGAGAGCGACAGGCCTAAAAATATTATATATTTTCTAAATTGAGTTATGGCATTATAATTTATAAATAAAAAAAAGCAAACTTTGTGAGGTCCATATGAAACATTACCGTGAAGAGCTTTGGTTCAATGTCCCCACCCGGCGGGCTTACCTGAACATCACCGGTCAAGTCCAGGCCGCCATAGACAAAAGCGGCATCAAGGAAGGCCTTTGCCTGGTCAATGCCATGCACATCAGCGCCTCGGTCTTTATCAATGACGATGAAAGCGGCCTGCACCATGATTTCGACAAATGGCTGGAAAAATTGGCCCCGCATGAACCCGTTTCCCAGTACAGGCACAATGACACCGGCGAGGACAATGCGGACGCGCATTTAAAACGGCAGGTCATGGGCAGGGAAAGCGTGGTCGCCGTCACCAAAGGCAAACTGGATTTCGGCCCCTGGGAGCAAATCTTTTACGGAGAGTTCGACGGCCGGCGGAAAAAACGGGTTTTAATAAAAATCATCGGGCAGTGATTCTAAAGAAATTGTAGAATTAGCCCTAATGCTCTTCTAAAACTTCAATAATTGCGAAGGATGTATTTTGAACGCTTTAGCAAATTTTTCGATAATATTTAAGGACGGAGAGGAAGGGGCTTTGCCTTCCAAGCGTTGAATGTACTTGTAGTCTATTTCTGATAGCTGGGCAAGCTGCTCTTGTGTCAATTTGTGCTTCTCACGTAATTTCCGTAAGTTCGCACCAAATCTCCGGTTAATATCTTCCATAAATAAATATTTTCTGACAAATAGTTATTTCTAAACACCTACAATAGTCGGTGATTGTTAATAATTCTATTTACACCTACTATATGAGGGACTATTTAAAAGATATTACAAAAGCGGTCAACTATTATTTGAAGCGACTTACAAAGATGACAAGCTGGAGGGTTCAGCTAAGACGTATTACGAAAATGGAACGGTGCGAGAGGAAAGGACTTACAAAAATGACAAGAGAGAGGGGCCCAATAAAGGGTATTATGAAGGTGGCCAGCTGCAATCCGAAGGGACTCTCAGGGACGGCCAGCCAGAGGGGAACTAACCAACCACCTGATAGTGTCAAAAGTTTTATGAAGAATACGTATGGGTTAGCGATATGAAAGGGGATCTTAGTACGGTTTCCCTCCCCCTTGTGGGGAGGGTTAGGGAGGGGGGATTGGGAGCGGAAAGTCAGGCGGATGATCAACGACAATTATTTTTGAGCACGCATTGCCTCACATTAAATGTTACCGAGGCGCAGCCAAACCCGATTCGTTGACTCATAAATAATGTTACCCTTTTAAAGGGGGTAAAATTATGAGTCCACGGTCCAAAAAAGAATACCTGGAAGAGGTCTTCCCACGGTATAAAAAAGTCAAGTCTAAAGAACAAAAAACCAAGCTGCTTGATGAACTCTGCGAAATCTGCAAATATCACCGCAAACACGCCATCCGGCTTTTATGCAAATTCAAACGCTTCATTAAGCCAAAACCCCGCAAACGAGGCAAACCCTCAGTTTATAATCAACCACCCATCCTTGAGGCCTTAGAATGCATTTGGCTGGCAGCCAATATGCCTTGCTCAAAACGTTTTATTGTCATCTTGCCTTTATGGCTGCCGCATTATCCCGGTGGTCTGGCTCTTAAGGTCATCAAAGCCCTCAAAAAAATCTCTCCTGCCACTATCGATCGAGTTTTAAAACAAACCCGCAAGAAATATAAATACCGCAATATTGCTACTACCAAACCAGGCACTTTACTGCGCAATCAAATTCCCATCAAAACCAACCAATGGGAAGAGTTCAGACCCGGCTTCCTCGAAGCCGACACCGTCGCCCACTGCTGCGGTTGCATTGCCGGGGACTATGCTCACACCGTCGACTTCGTCGACATTGCCACCGGCTGGACTGAACAACGCGCCATCTGGTGCAAAGGTGAAGTCGCCGTCCTGGAACAAACCAAAGACGTTGAAGAGTCCTTGCCCTTTGCCTTGCGCGGGTTTGATTCTGACAATGGCTCTGAATTCTTAAATCATCATCTCTTACGTCACTTCACCGATAATCCCGACAGAAAAACCCAAATCCAATTCACCCGTTCCCGCGCCTACAAAAAAATGATAACGCCCACATTGAACAAAAAAATTATACCCATGTCCGTCAATTGCTCGGTCACCGGCGATTCGATAATCCTAAAATCGTTGAATTACTCAATGGCCTGTATAAAAA
>JACQQW010000033.1 GCA_016206745.1 Candidatus Omnitrophota bacterium
GCGTTCTTATGAACAGCAAATATAAAGTTCTTATTTTTGACACAACTGTGCGCGACGGGGAACAGGCTCACGGTGCCACCATGACCCCGCAGGAGAAATTGGAAATCGCCTTTGCTCTGGAGCGTTTGGGGGTGGACATCATTGAGGCGGGTTTCCCTGTTTCTTCCAAAGGGGATTTTGATTCCGTCAGGAATGTGGCCAAAAACATCAAAAAATCATTTGTGTGCGCTTTGGCGCGCTGCGTCACCAAAGATATGGACGCGGCCATCGATGCGGTCAAACCGGCCAAGCATAAACGCATCCATATTTTCTTGGCCACCTCCAAAATCCATTTGGAACATAAATTTAAAAAGAGCCAGGACGAGATTTTAAACATGGCCGTGGCAGCGGTCAAATACGCCCGCAAGCACATGGACAATATTGAGTTTTCGCCTGAAGATGCCTCGCGCACGGAAAAAACATTTTTATACCGCGTCCTGGAAGCGGTGATTGAGGCCGGGGCAACCACCGTTAATATTCCTGATACCGTCGGATATTCTACCCCTCAGGAATACGGGGCCGTGATCGCAGGGATATGCGCGCATGTGCCCAATATCAATAAGGCGGTCATTTCCACCCATTGCCATGATGATTTGGGGTTGGGCGTGGCTAATTCCCTGGCCGGGGTCGTCAACGGGGCCCGCCAGGTCGAATGCACCATCAACGGCATCGGCGAGCGCGCGGGTAATGCTTCTATGGAAGAGATTGTCATGGGTTTGGCCACGCGCCGGGATTTTTTTGGCCTGGCCACCAATATTAACACTAAAGAGTTCTACCGCATTTCGCGGCTGGTCAGCAAAGCCACGGGTTTTGTGGTGCCTCCCAACAAAGCCATTGTGGGGGCCAATGCCTTCCGCCATGAGTCGGGTATACACCAGGACGGTATTTTGAAAGAGCGCCGCACGTATGAAATCATGGACCCGGAGGACGTCGGGGTGCCTTCCCACGGGACTTTGGTCCTGGGCAAGCATTCCGGGCGGCACGCCTTCAAAGACCGGTTGAAGCGGTTGGGATTTAATTTGCCTGAACCCGCCATCGATGCCGCGTTTGATCGGTTTAAAGACCTGGCGGACAAAAAGAAGGAAATTTATGACGAAGACTTGATGGCCATTGTCGAAGATGAAGGCAAGACCACCCACGATGCCCTCACCCTGATTGATTTGGAGTATACCAGCGGAACAAGGATCAAGCCGCAGGTGAGCGTGACGATAAACTATAAGGGAAAGAGCATTGTCCGCGCCTCAACCGGGGACGGCCCGGTGGATGCTTGTTACAAGGCCATTGCCGCGGTCACCAAGGTCAAAGCCCGGTTGCTGGATTACAGCATTCAATCCGTGACCCAGGGGGATGATGCTTTGGGTGAAGTCAGCGTCAAGGTTTGCGTCCAGGGCAAGAATTTCTTGGGCCGCGGCGCCAGCACCGACATTATCGAGGCCTCGGCCAAGGCGTATATTAATGCGATTAATAAAGCCCGGGCATGACTTACGAACCTCCGGCCATATACGGCATCATCGGTCATCCGCTGACGCATAGTTTATCACCGCTCATGCATAATGCGGCATTCAAATCTTTGCAGGTTAATGCGGTATATAAATTGTTTCCCTTGGGCGGCGACCAAGAGCTTAAGCTTTTTATGGAAGACCTCCGGGAGGAGGGTAATCCCATTTTCGGTTTGAACGTGACCGTGCCGTACAAGGAAAAAATCCTGCCTTTCTTGGACGCCGTGGACCCTTTTGCCGCAAAGGCGGGGGCGGTCAATACCATTGTCATCACGCATCAGCGTAAAATGCGCGGTTTTAACACCGATGGGCCCGGGTTTTTGAGCCATTTAAGTGAATTGGGATTTGATCCCAAGGGCAAACGCATTGCCATTTTAGGCGCGGGCGGGACGGCCCGGGCCATTTTAAGCGTTCTATGCTTGATCAATGACCGGCCGGCCGGCATCAAGCTCTATAACCGCACCGTTGACCATGCCCAAAAATTGGCTGCGCAGTTAGGGCAGAACATGGATGCCTCTTTGGTTGAAGTGGTGCATAGCCCGGAAGATTTAAACGTGGAATTGGCGGACTGCCTGATCAATACCACGTCCGTCGGGCTTAAAGGCGAAGACAAGCTTTTGATTGATCCGGATGCGGTGCATCCCGATATGCTGGTCTACGATGTCATTTATAATCCGCCGCAGACCGCATTGCTCAAGGCCGCCAAATCCAAGGGCGCGCAAATATCCAATGGCCTGGGGATGTTGTATTACCAGGGAATTCTGGCGTTTAAACATTGGGCCGGGGTGGACATCGACGGTAAATGCAAAGCTATTATGCGCAAAGCATTGCAAGAGGGCCTGAAAAATGAGTCATAATAAACGCATGGTCAATACCACCATCCTGCTCGCCGCTTTGGGCTATTTTGTCGATATTTATGATCTGATCCTTTTTAGCATTGTCCGGGTGAAAAGTTTAAAGGCCCTGGGGGTCCCCGACACCGAGCTGCTTTCCCAGGGGGTTTTATTGCTCAACATGCAAATGGGCGGGATGCTTTTAGGCGGGATATTGTGGGGCATGCTAGGCGATAAACGCGGCCGGCTCTCGGTCCTGCTGGGGTCTATCTTTCTTTATTCCATCGCCAATATCGCCAATGGTTTTGTCGATTCCGTCGGTGCTTACGCTGTGTTGCGTTTATTGGCAGGCATCGGCCTGGCCGGTGAACTGGGCGCCGGGATCACCTTGGTCAGTGAAATCATGTCCAAAGAAACCAGGGGCTATGGGACGGCCATCGTGGCCACCGTCGGTATTTTAGGGGCCATTGCCGCGGCCTTGATCGGGGACTTGTTTGACTGGCGCGCGGCGTATTTTATCGGCGGCGGCATGGGCGTCGGGCTTTTGCTTTTGCGCATCAAGGCCGGGGAATCGTTGATGTTCCAGAAAGCGCGGGACCAAAAGCAACGGGGAGGGCTGTTGCGTATTTTTAAATCGGCGTCCAATATTTGGAAATACGCGCGCTGTATTTTGATCGGCGTGCCTTTGTGGTTTGTGGTCGGCATTTTGATCACTTTCGCGCCGGAATTCGGCAAGGCCCTGGGGATGAAAGAAGTCCCCAGCGCGGGCAAAGCCGTGATGTTTGCTTATATTGGACTGGCTGTTGGCGATTTGACCAGCGGTTTTTTGTCTCAAATATGGGGCAGCCGTAAAAAAATTGCCGCGGCCTTTATGGCATTGAATGCCGTGTTTATGCTCATGTATCTTTTGGCCAGGGCGCCTTCATTGAATATGTTTTATATCATGTGTTTAAGCCTGGGGTTTGCCAGCGGGTATTGGGCCGTGTTTGTGACCATTGCGGCGGAACAATTCGGCACCAATGTCCGGTCGACGGTGGCGACCACCGTCCCTAATTTTGTCCGGGGGGCCGTGGTCCCTTTGACCTTGAGCTTCCAATCATTAAAGGGCATTTATGGCACGATCAACGGCGCTTTGATTGTGGCGGTGTTTTGTGTGGGCGCGGCTTTTTGGGCCCTGATCAATATGGAAGAGACGCACGGCAAAGACCTGGATTATCTGGAGTAAAATGGACATTATTTTATTCTTCATGTTTGCTTTGGGCGCCATCATCGGCAGTTTTTTGAATGTTTGCATTGTGCGTTTCCCTCAGGAAAAATCCGTGGTCTTCCCAGGTTCGCATTGCGGCCATTGCGGCGTTTCCATCGCCTGGCATGACAATGTCCCTCTCTTAAGTTGGCTTATACTCAAAGGCAGGTGCCGCCGGTGCAAGGCGAGGATTTCTTTCCGTTACTGGCTGGTTGAGTTCCTGACCGCTTTGGTCTTTGTTGGGTTTTATCAAAAATATGGGCTAAGCCCGGTGCTGGGCCCCTATTTGGTCATGGCCTGCTGTTTTATGGTGGCGACCTTTGTGGATTTTGCCCACCGCATTATCCCCGACCAGGTGAGCGTGGGCGGCATGTTCGCCGGCATTGTTTTGAGCGTGCTGGTCCCGCAGTTGCATCCGGTCAGCCCTATGGAGGCCATGTTGGGCGGTTTTATGGCCGGCCTGATGGTCTTGATATGTCTGGTTTTGATGCTGATTTATCCGGTTTTTTGCAGGCATTTGATGGAGGAGCAGGACCCGTCGGAGGACCGGGGGGGCAAAATTTTAGTTTTGAGTTCTTTGTTGGTCATCGCAGGGATCAATGCCGGCATCGCTTATTTGCCGCCATCCATTGCCACGCGCGTTTTAAGTTTAAGCGCCGCTTTATCGGGATATATCGTCGGTGGTGGGCTGATTCTTGCCATGGGCCTGTTCGGCGACATTGTGTTTAAAAAGGAAAGCATGGGCGGGGGAGACGTTAAATTGATGGCCATGACCGGCGCGTTCTTGGGCTGGAAACTGGCAATGGCGGCATTTTTCTTGGCCCCATTTTTCGGCGCGGTCTATGGCATCATCGAAAAAATCCGCACCAAAGACAGCACCATCGCCTATGGGCCATTCTTGGTCCTGGGGTCTTTGGTCAGTTTATTGTGGGGTGAGCAAATCATCCGCTGGGTTTTAAACGGAGGTCTGGCTTTATGAAGTTAAATATATTCTTCTTCTCCATGTTTTTATTATATGCTGCCACATCTTTTGCCACACCTCCTTCGGATATGTCCTTGACTTACGATAAGGAAAAGAACATTGTTCATGTTTCCGCCAAACATCCATCCGGCCGCCTGGAACGGCATTATGTGCGCCGGCTGGTGATTTATAAAAATGATGGGCCTGTGGAAACGCTTAACTTTCCCCGTCAGAAATTAGCGGCCGGATTGGAAGAAGACATCGAACTCAAGGCCGGACCCGGCGATCGCATCAGCATTGAAGCTTTCTGCAGCCAGGGCGGCAGCGGCAAAGCGCAGATAGAAATTCCCCAAGATAAGCCGGAAGGTTAACATTGTCCAAAATCACCATGCTAAAATTTCAAAAGAACATTGTGCTCATTGGGATGATGGGTTCCGGGAAATCCATGGTGGCCAAAGCGCTGGCCCGGAAATTAAAAATGCCGCGTTTGTCCACGGATGAGTTGATTGAGAAAAAGGCCAAATTAAGGATCAAAGACCTGGTGGCCCAAAAAGGATGGGAATATTTCCGCGCCCTGGAGCATAAAATTGTCGTGCAGGTGTCCGGGAAAAAAGGTATAATTATTGATTGTGGCGGTGGAGTTGTCATGGACCCGGAAAATTTAAGTGCCCTGAAAGCAAACGGCATTGTTTTCTTTTTGAACGCAAGACCGGCGGTGATTTATCAGAGGGTCAAAAATGATCCCAGCCGCCCGTTGGTGGATGTGCCAAACCCCCTGGCACAGATTAGACGAATCTACAAGCAGCGCCTCCCCCTGTACAACCAGGCCCATTATGCCATCGATGCCTCTGGCGTATCGATTGAAGGTCCGGTTGCGCAAATACTTGCAAGGGTAATACAATCATGAAGGAACAAGATGCGTTGTTGGTGCTTAATGCCGTGCCTGGCTTAGGCGCGGTCAAAGTCAAACTTTTGTGTCAATTGTTCGGCTCTGCCGCAGGGGTATTAAAGCAGGATTATGCGGAAATTTTATCTTCCGGGATGGTGACGCCGGGCGTAGCGGAAAATATAATCCATTTTTCTAAAGACAAATTTTTATTGGATGAATATAATCTAGCGCGGCAAAAAGGCGTACGGGTGATGACCATCGCGGACGATGATTTTCCCCAAAGCCTGCGCGACATCCCCGGCGGGCCCATTGTTCTTTATATTCAGGGTGATGTGAACGCTTTATATGCGGCTTCCATCGCCATGGTCGGTTCCCGGATATGTTCGCATTATGGTGTGAACATGGCCGGGCTTTTCGCCGCTTCTTTCGCCCAGGCGGGATTGGTGGTGGTTTCAGGCCTGGCCAGGGGGATTGACACCGCGGCCCATCAGGGATGTTTGAAGGCCGGCGGGCGTACCATAGCGGTGCTTGGTTGCGGGCTGGACCATGTGTATCCGAAAGAAAACCGTTCCTTGATGGAGGCGATCGGCAGGCAGGGGGCCGTGGTGTCGGAACTGCCCATGGGGACGCCGCCGATCCCGGCGAATTTTCCCCGGCGTAACCGCATCATCAGCGGCTTGACCTTGACCACCCTGGTGGTTGAGGCGGGCGCCGGCAGCGGCGCGTTGATCACCGCCGACTTTGCGCTGGAGCAGGGAAGGGACGTGTTTGTGGTCCCGGCCAATGTCGATCATCCTTCCGCCCAGGGCAGTAACCGGCTGATCAAAGACGGGGCCAAAGTGGCGTTGACCCCGGGCGATGTGCTCGATGAATTCAAGGGGCAGTTGGAACTGGCCTTCCCTCCACCACCGGGTGCGCGTGAACACCAGCCGGTGTCTTTGACCGAGGCGGAGATGGGATTTTACAAATGCCTGACTTCTGAGCCCATGCCCATGGATGAACTTTTGCTGCGGACCAAACAGCCGCTGGCCCGGGCGGCGCAGGTTTTATTGAATTTAGAGTTAAAAGGAATCGTCCGGCAATTGCCCGGAAAATCATATATAAAGGTCTGATATGGCTAAATCGCTTGTCATCGTCGAGTCTCCGGCGAAGGTTAAAACAATCAATAAAATTTTAGGGACCAAGTTTAAAGTCACCGCTTCCATGGGGCATTTGATCGACCTGCCCAAGTCCACGCTGGGCGTGGACATTGACCATGAATTCCTGCCCAAATTCATCGCCGTGCGGGACAAGCAGAAAACCCTGGCCAAACTTAAGAAAGAAGCCAAAGACGTGACGGATATTTATATCGCCACCGACCCTGACCGTGAAGGGGAGGCCATCGGCTGGAATTTGATCCAGCATATCGCCGAAGGCAAGACCATACAC
>JACQQW010000289.1 GCA_016206745.1 Candidatus Omnitrophota bacterium
GGGCCCCGTCGCGCAAATGGCCGATCATATTGTACGGCTCCATGGCCGCGACAATGGCGTCAAAAACGCGGGTGTTCAAATTCTCCTCGCCTGAAAAAATCTTTAAATCCAGCCGCTCTTTGATTTGCGCGACCGTCGGGGCGCTGAGCATTTCCAGCTCCGGGATCACGCCCAGCAGGCGCAGGCCCTTGCGTTCCAGCCCCTGGCCCACGATGTTCTTGACCTTGTCCATTCTGTCCGGCAAGACCTTGTTGAGGATGACTCCCAGGACCGGGGCATGGCGCAAATCAAACAGGGCCTTGTTGAGCATGATTTCATCGATGGCGCGGCCAATGCCCCCCTGGGACACGATGATGACTTTTGACCCAAGCAAAGCGGCCACGTCCGCGTTGGAACAGTCGATGACCGAACCCACACCCGCGTGGCCGGTGCCTTCAACGATGATCGCGTCCTTGCCCTTGATCAGGGTTTGAAACGATTTTAAAATGCGGTTGCGCAGTTCGTCTTTTTGGGGGTTAAGGATGTATTTTTCGGTATAGCCGCGGCCCACGGTCACCGGGCTCATGTCTTTGAGGTGCTTGCGGCAATGGTACACCTGCCCGATCAAATAGGTGTCTTTATCGATGGACTTTTCTTCGTAGGTGACGGTCTCCTGCCCCACGGGTTTCATGAACGCGGTCTTTAATTTGCGCTCCTGAAAACTTTTAAACAGCCCCAGCGACAGCGTGGTCTTGCCGGCATTTTGATGGATGGCGGAGATAAAAATATTTTTGATGGGTTTTTTGGGCATAGATTAACGCGCTGAAAAGAACCCCCGAATTTCTTTAAATTATGCTCTCGAGAAGCGTAAAAATCAACGAAATTGCCATAAAAATCCGCTTTACACCAATACTTCTTCAACTTCCTCAAATCGGATTGGATCAAGCACTGCGCAATAATTCCATCAACTCCACAATCAACTTTTCCACCGCGTATTCCGGATTCAACCGGCTGCGCTTGATGTTTAAATCCGCCTCTTCCAGCGCCTTAAGCCCGCGTTCAAATTTTTCTTGAGATAAGGACCTTCCCTCTTTGCCCCAATACCAAAGCAAGGCAGGCATAATTTGCAAAGGGTGCGTCCCTTGGGTGTAAAACGTATTAAGCATATTTAAAGATTCTTTGGCGCGCCCCGCGGTCATGAGTCTGGTCATGTCAAAAGCATTGTCCTGCGACGGCCTTCCTAAAACAAAGGTTTCGCATAAAGCCGTGAGGTCTTTTAATTCGCCTTTAAACGACGTTTGCGAAGATTCCAGGACCACATCCACATGGTCCAACGGGGCCCTTAAAAACTGCATCAGGACACCGGCGTCCGCGCTTTTGAGTTTATGGACATTACGCACCACGACCAGGCGTTTTGCTGATACAACAGGCAGGGTGATCAAAGATTTTTTAAGGGTGTCGGGGCCCAAGCCAATGGCATCGAGCGATTCAAAATCAAAGTTCAGCGCCTGGGGGTCTTTTAATGATTGCGATTTAATGCGGGCGATCTTGGCGTCTTTGGCTTTAAGGTCTTCGCCGGCCACAAGGCAGGTCATAAAAATGCATCACCAATTTTCAATGGTCCGCTCGACGATGCGGCGGGACAAATCGGTCAAGGCCTCTTCCATGGCCGTGCTTTCGGGTTTGGCCAGCGGCCCGGAAGTATAATAGGCCGCTTCCCCGGAAAAGGACGGCTCGCTCCATTCTTCTCCTCCACCGGCGGGATCAATGAGTTTCAAGGCGACCGTGACCCGGACACGGTATTGATCAACACCCTGATTATCATTGAGGCGCACATCCTCACGTTCAAAACGGATCAGATCGCCCTTGAGAACCAGATCCGTGCGCCCGGACTTGGCGACTTTTAAGTGGCCATCCATCTGAAAACGCCTGACTACAGCGTCATGGACCTTATTTTCGAGCAACGGGGTGTAGAGTCCCCGGTTATTTTCATCCAAATATCCCACTTTGTTGCCGAAAGGCTCAATGGAAATGGTGCGGTAATTGCTGGGCAAAAGGGACCCGGTCGTATACCCGCATCCGCCCAAGGCCAAAAATCCCATCACTAATACAGCCGTCCATCGAGGCATGATCATCCCCCGATAACTTTCAAACGTGTCATGGCTTTAGGCCCCCACACGGTGTCCGCATATTGGTCCACGATGTCTTTATAATACACCACTGCGGACTTAAAATTCTTCTGCTTTTCATAAAACTGGGCGATCAACCAGGCGTTTTCGGCTTCTTTGGAACGCAAACGCACAATCTGTTCCCTGGCCTGTGGCGTCAATTCACTTTCGGGGTGGGTCTTGACGAATTCTTTAAACTCATCGAGCGCCACCGAAGTGACTTTTTGTTCATGTTGAACGTCGCTGGAACGCTTGGTGTCCGCCATGGCGACCTGGAATTTGGCGGCCTTGGCCCAATCGCTGGCGGGATAATCGTTCATGGTCTTTTCAAACTCGTCCCTTGCTTCCTGGAACAAGCCGCGTTCTTTCAAATACAGGCCGATTTTATATTGGGAAATGGGCGCGTATTTGCCGTAAGGGGCGTTTTTGATCACAGTCCGGAAAATTTCAATGATCCGGTCGTCGCCTCCGACAATGGCCTCCACCCATTTGCCGCGTTTGTCCCTGCCCTCCAGCAGTTCATTGGCAATGTTATATTCCATTGCCACAATTTCCGCGGCGCGCTCGCTGAATGGGTATTTGTCAATGACCACCTGATAAGCTTTGTACGCTTCATACGGCTTGCGCAGGTCCTCCAGGATCTGGCCCATATAATACTGGGCCTCCGGGGCTTGTTTGGCGCGGGGATAATGCTTGATCAGCTTTTTTAACTCCGCCATGGCCTGGTCATACTTTTTCCCGTCCAATAACTCTAACGCATACTCCAACTGTTCCTTGGGGGTGGACTTTACCGCCATTTTTGGGTTGATGAATTTACCGGTCTGCGGCGTCCAGATCCAGAC
>JACQQW010000297.1 GCA_016206745.1 Candidatus Omnitrophota bacterium
ATATTCACCCGCGCCCCGACCGTGGCATCGCCTAAAAATGAAAAATGCTTCATGGCCGCATAAGGCCCGATCCGGCTGCGGGAAACTTCCGTAAAATTGCCTATTTCCGTGTGGTCCGCGATCCGGGTGCCCGGACGTAAGCGCGCAAAAGGCCCGATGCTGCATTGCTTCCCGATCCGGACATCCTGATGGATCACGGTGCAGGGGTAAATGACCGTGTCGCGCCCGATCACTACGCCCGCCTCCACATATGTCGTGGAAGGGTCCACAATAGTCACTCCTTGTTCCATCAATTTTTTCAAAATCCGGCGGCGGATAATGTCCTGCGCCCGGGCCAAATCTTCCCTGGTATTAATACCAAAGGCCACCGTTTCATCCGTAGCGGTGACCGTCGCAACCTGTTTTTGTCCGCGTAGCAACAATTCAATAATGTCCGTCAGATAAAATTCTTTTTTGGCGCGGTTTAAAGGCACCTTTTTCAATGCCGCGAACAATTCCCGGGCCTGAAAACAATACATGCCGACATTGATTTCCCTGGTTTCTTCTTCCCCGCGCTTGAGGTCTTTATGTTCGCGGATGGCCAGAATATTACCCTGTTGATTTCTTACGATACGCCCATACCCTTTCGGATTGGCGATCAGAGCAGTCAATACCGTGGCTGCCGCTTTGGCCCGTTTATGTTTGGCCAGGAGTTTATCAATGGTGCCCTTCTCTAATAAGGGCGTGTCCCCGCACAATACCAAAACGGTCCCGCCAAAATTCTTCAGATGGGGCTGGACGCGGCGCACAGCATCCGCCGTGCCTAATAATTTCTCTTGGAGGACATATTCAACCCCGTTGCCAATGGCCTTGCGGACCTCTTGAGCGCCATGACCTACGACTACATACGTTTTCAAAGAACGGGTGATGTCTAAAATATAATTAAGCACCGGCTTGCCGCACACTTTGTGCAGGACTTTGGGCAGGTCCGATTTCATCCGCCTGCCTTTGCCTGCCGCTAAAATGATGGCGCGAATATCAGACATTAAAAACCTTTATCATAAAATTGCCCAGCAAGGATTCGAACCTTGACAACGAGATCCAAATTCTCGGGTGCTGCCATTACACCACCGGGCAGAATTTTCTATTTTCAAAGCGTAGACACCACGAACACTTGCGCGTAGCGGCGGTCAAACCGCGCCTTGATTTGCCCGGCGTGCTGCTTTGAACGCGCCAGCGCGAAAACCGACGGGCCGCTGCCGGAAAAACAAACACCACAAGCGCCGGCATTGGACAATTTATTTTTCAAACGCTTAAAATCCGGCCGTAAAGACAAAATAGCAGACTCCAAATCATTGGCCAGTGCGCTGCCAATGCTTTGGGGCATATTTTTCCTTAAATAAGGAAGCAGAATATTAACATTATCCTTTTTATTTGTCAATTGCGAAGAATTATCGTTTCCCCTGCACCATACGGTGCAGGGGTTAGGGAGGGGGGACATGGGACAGTTCAAATGGTTAAAAACTTCCTTGGTATACATCTTAAATTTCGCAGTCACAAGCACATGCCATAATTTTACGCGTATGGGCAAGACCCGGATTTTCTCTCCCCTTCCTTCCCCTAAAGCATAAGATGCATTATAAATAAAAAAGGCCACGTCACTGCCGGCCCGGGAGGCATATTCAACCAGTTGTTTTTGTGATAACCTTAACCGCCATAAGCGATTTAAACCCATTAAAACAGCCGCGGCATTGCTGGATCCGCCGGCCAGGCCGGCCGCCACCGGGATTTTTTTATCGATGGCAATCGTGACCCCCTGCTTTATCCCGAAATCAGCTTGTAACTGTTTGGCCGCCTTGACCGCTAAATTCTTGGGGCCTTTCGGCACCTGCGGATGGCCGCAGACCACCTTGATCGCGCCATCCCGGCGGCTGGTCAAAGTGATTCGGTCGCATAAATCAATGCGCTCAAAAATGGTCCTTAATTCATGAAACCCGTCCATGCGTTTGGCCAAAACATCAAGGACAAGATTTAATTTCGCGGGTGAACGTAGGGTGATTGAGGACATGATAAAAACTACAGCTGGTTTTTAAGCGCCTGGGTTTTTTCCAATTGCACGATCTTGGTCTGTATGTGCGGCTGATGCGGATTGAGGCTGAGGGATTTACGCCAAAATTTTCGGGCCAGCGCATATTCGCGGACGGCCTTGTAAACATCGCCCATATGTTCATAAATGACCGGATCCTCAACATAGGCTTGCGCTTTCTGCAACGCCACCAGAGATTCGGCATACTGACTTTTTTTAAACAAGACCCAGCCGAGGGTATCGTAATAAGCGCCACTGGATCCGTCAATGGCAACGGCCTTGCGCGACATGGCCAAGGCTTCATCCAGATTGACGTCATCCTCGGCATACATATACGCCAGAGAATTCAATGCCCCGTCATGGTCCGGTTCCAGTCCCAGGGTCTTTTGAAAAAACTCTTTGGCCTTGGCCCGTTCTTTAATTTCCAAATAAGCGCAACCCAAAAGATAATTCGCCGAAATATTCTCCGGCTGTATGCGCACGATGTGGTTAAATTGGACGATGGCCTCGGGATATTTTCCCTGGGAATAATACAACTGGGCCAGATAAATATAAATCTCGAGATTGTCCGGATTCTCCTTCGCCGCGGTCTTAAGGATATGCTCGTATTCCCGGGCGGCCAGATCGTATTTCTTCTGGCTTGAATAAACAAGCGCCAAAAGGTAATGGGCCTGGGGGTTCTGCGGGTCTATTCCCAGGACTTCTTTAAGCTGTTTGACGGATTTTTCCAAAAGCCCCAGGCGGATGTAATAGGCCGCCAGGCGCAGGCGCGGCAACGGCTCTTTGCTGTTTAAACCGACCGAGCGCTCATACTCATCAATGGCTTGCGCCGAACGGCCGTTAAGATCATTGATCTCCGCCATGATATAATGCGCCAGGGCCTTGGATTTAACATCAACACCGGCATCACCGGCGTAAACAGAGGCGCACGCAGACGCCAAAGCCAAAATGCCAAGCATGAGTTTCAACATATAGACCTCCCGTAAGTATTAGCGGGTGGCGCGTTTTTTCAAATGGCGCAGCGCCTTACGCAATTTCTTGCGTTTATGCGTACGAATTTTGATGCGTTTTCTTTTTTTTCCGCAAGGCATAAAACCTTTCTTTATAAGGGACGATTTAAGACCGTTCCTTACATTAAGTTTACCACATTCCCCATTAGTAAATCAATTTATTGAGCGAATATTCGATGATGCCTTCCGCCCCGGCCTCTTTAAGCTGGGGGATGATCTGGCGTACTGTGCCTTCGTCAATGACCGTCTCCAAAGCCACCCACCCGTCATTGACCAATGGCGAAATGGTGGGGTTGCGCAAAGCGGTCAGGGTCTTAAGCACCCGGTCCAGGTTTGTGCGGCTGACATTCATTTTCAGGCCCACCATATTATTGGCCGACAGGGCCCCCTGCAGGAGCATGATGATCTGCGCCATTTTCTTTTTCTTCCACGGGTCTTTGGCCGCGGCTCTGTTGGCAATGAACTGGGTGGTGGATTCGCATAAAGTATCGACGATACGCAGTTTGTTCGCCCGCAGCGAGGAGCCGGTTTCCGTCAGCTCAACAATGGCGTCGACCAGACCGGTGGCCACTTTCGCCTCCGTCGCCCCCCAGGAGAACTCTACATCCGCCTTGACTTTATGTTTGGCCAAATACTGCCGGGCCACGTTGACCACTTCGGTGGCGATTTTCTTGCCCTGCAAACCCTTGACGGACTTAATGGCAGAGGCTTCGGGCACGGCCAACACCCAGCGCACTTTATTGGTGGTCTGTTTGGAATATAAAAGTTCGGAAAGGCGCACCACGTCGGAGGAGTTCTCCAAAATCCAGTCATTGCCGGTGATGCCGCAATCTAAGGTCTCATCCTCCACATAACGGGACATTTCCTGGGCCCGCAGCAACACCGGCTCAATGTCCGCGTCATCAATTTGAGGGAAATACGAACGGCTGGAAACCGCGACCTTAAACCCGGCCTTGGCAAAAACCCCGACGGTAGCGTCCTGCAAACTGCCCTTGGGCAGGCCTAATTTAAGTTTCTTCATAAGGGCACATTATATCCGCCCAACCCTAAGATGTAAAGTTAAAAAGTGCCGCATAGAAAAAAGTCGTCTTAAGGAAGAGAGCTTTATGGCATTAATCCTTGTCAAAATGAGGACAATCTTCTATAATCACTTCATTTTAACAAATATTGAAGGAGATGCTATGCTTGGTATATTGCGTCACAAAGGGGTTTCACGCAAAATTTTGTGGGCGGTGGCGGTGGTCATCATCCTCTCATTCGGGGTGTTCGGGACCGCTTACCGGCTGGACAATGTCATCAACAGCGCCGGAAAAATCTATGGGCGTTCCGTGTCCCTGCGGGACTTTGAACGGGCCTACTTGGACAGCCGGGACCAAGCCATTATCCTGTACGGCGACCGGTTCTTTAAAATGGGGCAAAACCTCGACCTGGAACGCGAAGCATGGGACCGCCTCATCCTCTTGAAAGAAGCCAAAGAACGCCGCATCCAGGCCAGCGACAAAGAAGTCGTGGAATTCATCGCCGCCATCCCGTTTTTCCAGCAGGGCGGAAAATTCGACCACACCGTTTATGAAAGCATCGTGCGCAACCCCGGCGTCTTCGACCGCAAACCCAAAGACTTTGAACAAGGCGCGCGCCGTTCCATCATCATCCGCAAGCTGTTCGACCAAGCCGCCGGCCCCATGATCATTACCGACGAAGAGTTAAAAAAAGAATTCATCAAACGCAATGAAAAAATCAAACTGACCTATGCCTTGTTTGCGCCGGCAGACTTCAACAAAGAGCTGGCGGCGACGGATGAGGAGGCCCGGAAGTTCTATGATGAACACAAAGAAAATTTCCGCCAGCCGCCCATGGTCAACGTGCAATACGCGCATTTGCTTTATCCCGAAAAAGCAGATGACGCCCAAAAACAAAACGTTAAAAAAGACGCCCTGGGGATTTCCAAAGACTTGACCCCCAAGGCGGACTTTGCCGCCGTGGCCCAAAAATACCACAGCCAGGCCAAAGAAAGCGGCTTTTTCACCCAGGAACAGCCCCTGCTGACCTTTGCCTGGTCCCCCGAATTCGTGGATAAAATCTTTGCCATGAAGGCCAATGAAATCAGCAATCCCATGGAAAGCCCGGACGGGTGGCAAGTCATAAAAATCAAAGAAAAAAAGGAATCCGCCGTGCCGGAATACGGCGCCATTGTTGAC
>JACQQW010000298.1 GCA_016206745.1 Candidatus Omnitrophota bacterium
GGTCACAGTAACACTGTTGCTAAAATTAGATTTACGGTTTCCGGCATCGTATGCCTGGACTTTATAGGTATATGCAGTTCCTTTGACGGCCGTCTGGTCGACAGAACTTATGGTTGAATAGGTCCTAAAATAGGTTCCGTTTCTGTAAACATTATAACCTCTCACAGCGGTTGAAGTCGAAGCTGTCCATCGAAGCCGTATTCCGGAATTTTCCACGGCCGCCGTTAAATTGCCTGGAGGCGGCACAATAGTGGAAGGAACTCTGACCGACACTTGATTGCTTGCTGCCGAAGTATTGTGGGCCGCGTCGCAAGCTTTGACCGCATATGCATAGGTCGCGCCCAGCACCCCATTATGCGTATAGCTTGTAGAGGTGGTCGTGCCTAAAAGCGCCTTGCCATTATAAACCTGATAATCCTTGACCCCTAAATTATCAGTGGAAGGCACCCAGGAAAGGTTTATTTCTGTGCCGGACAAAGACCACGCCAGATTAGACGGAGCGCTCGGGGCGTCCGTATCTGAAGACACCAGGTCCAATTTAAATATTCCTCCCGCATACCTTCCGCAGTATAGGAACCCTTCCGCCCCTTCAGAACCACGGAAAGCGCATGTGGCCATCCCCTGACCGTCCGGCAAACTGCCGGTGATGTCGGTCCAGGTCACTTGCGCGGGATCCGGCGTGTTTGCGTTTTCAGACATAAAAATAAGGTTCGGAGATTTTCCGTCGTAATTTGTCGCCGAAACAACCACCCGCGCCGGATTAGCGGGATCGACTTCTAAAGCGTCCCCGGGAGCGGCCTTGGCGGCAGCATGCCAGATTTTGGCCCAGGTAAAGCCTTTGTCCATGGACCTGTAAACTGCAGGGCCGCCCACATCGCCCACCCAATAAAAAGCGCCGTCCTTTCCGGATTTGATGTCATATCCATACAATTGATTACCCCTGACGGGCAGGCTCCATGAGCTGCCGCCGTCCCGGGAACACAAGATGCCTCCGCCCGACCCAAACGTAGCGGCACAAATGTTGTTGGAGTCCGTCGGATTGACCGCAATCCCATTGTAAAATTTAAGATTATTGGACGCGCTGAACCCGTATTTACGGACAAAATTCTGGCCGGCATCCGTGGAAACGAACACCCCTCCCAGATTAGTGCCGCTATAACCATCCAGCGTTATCCATATCTTTCCGTTGGTTTTGCCTGTCGCGTTTGGATCAAGGGCAATCCCACGCATATACCCTTTTTCCCAAACGGAATTAAAAAGGTCGACATGCGGCCACGCCGACGGATTCAACACCGACCATGTCCCGGTGTTGGACGCCGGGCCGCCCTGGCCGGTGCCGCGCAGGATTTGGTGTTTGTTGGTCCCGTCCCAGGCATAGTTGGTCGCCACCACAACACCCTGCCCGTTGGCCCAGTCCGCCGCAGTGCCCAGGCACACGACCTTCCAGACGTGGCCGCTGACCTGGGGATAGTTCTGGCCGGGCGTCATGTTCGGGATGAGCATTGTCCAATTCACACCGTCGGTTGACCGCATAAGGCCATTGTCCATCGATGCCGCGTAGATCGACCCGTCTGGCGCGATCCGGACGTCGCTTAAGACCTGGTTGCCGGCGCCATTGACTTTCTCATTCCACGTTCCCCCGAAGTCATCCGACCTGAAGGCCCCCCAATAATCCGTCCCGTACCAGCGTGTCCCGGATGCATCCGCATTTAAAGAGAGCGCCAAACCCCATCCCCTCTTGTAAGCGCGGGTGGGGTTGTCCGCCGGGCTGTAATTGATGGAGCCATTCGCATTCGACCAGGAAGACCCGCCGTCGAAAGATCTGAATTTCCCCCCGTTATAACTAAACGCAACCGTGGTGTAGGCGGCCATTATTTTCGCGCCGTTCAAATTTGAACCGGGCGCCAGGGCGATCCTATTAATACAATTTGCTGAAGAGATGCCCAAAGGCGCAGTGTATGACCAGGTTGCGCCGTCGTTGCTGGTGTAGGCGATCCGGCCGCCGGCGGCGGCAAAAACATAAGGAACACCTGCAATGGCAACAGCGGCAATGTCCCTGTTTTGCAAAGCATTTGCCCCGGTTAAAATAATCGGGAATATGGTCCCGTCCGAAATTCTAATGCGGCGTAACCCGGAAGAGGAACCGGCCCAAAGATAAGTATTGGTCCGGTCAATGGCCATCGCATGGATTTTTCCGATCCCCACTTGCGCGGCTGAAAGCCACAAAGACCAAATTGTGCCGTCCGTGGTCCGGTAAATATCACCCGTAACATTGCCTAAATAAGCGATATTTGGATTTGACCTGTCCACGGCAATGGCTTTATGCCCGCTGATGTCGACCCGGTATTGAGGCCCGGTCCCCTGATTGACCCAGGTTGCGCCGCCATCGGATGATTTATGCACCGCTCCGGCATACGCCGTCCTGCCTGAAGCATGATAGAACACGGATGGGTTTGAAGGCGCTTGAATGATCGTAGAACCACCCACATTCACCATGCCCCGGGTGGACCAGTTCCAGGAATCCCCCTGATTGGTGGATTTAAAAATCCCGGACACATCGGACACCATCCATACAGTGCCCGCGCTGGAAGGATCGACGTATATATAAGAGAAGGCGCCGCCGCCTGACCAGCCGGCAAATTTCCAGTTCAAGACCAAAGGAAAGGAAAAAACAAACGAGGGCAATAAAATGCCGGTCAACAACAAGATTAAAAGTATTTTTCTCATCACAGTCCTCCACTAAACTTATTTAAGAGTTGAGGATTAAATTTACAACTGTGTGACTGGCATGTCGAGTCTTTTAATGTTCTTTTAATTGTTTCTTAATCTATTTTTCATCTTTTATTAATTAAATATTTTCTAAACATTCGCGCAATGGCGAATTCAGGATACCAGGGCAGGGATTAAGGA
>JACQQW010000282.1 GCA_016206745.1 Candidatus Omnitrophota bacterium
ATCCGGATAAAAATAATTTTGTTCAATTACCCTATATTGTGATGCAGGGCCAAGAACTTTTTAAGGTGGCTGTCAATGCCATGGCTGATGCGGTTGAACAAGTTTTGGCAAAAGCGGGTCTGTCCAAAGAAAATGTGGATTGGGTAGTACCGCATCAAGCCAATGACCGCATCATTTCAGCGGTGGCAAAAAAATTGGAAATCCCCAAAGACAAAATTTTTATCAACATTGATAAATACGGTAACATGTCCGCCGCATCAATATCCGTGGCGCTGTATGAAGCGGTCAAGTCCGGGAAGATTAAAAGAGGCCAGACCGTGGTGCTGGTGGCTTTTGGAGCGGGCTTAGTTGCCGGGGCGAATGTGGTGAAATGGTAAAGAATGTCGCATTGATATTCCCGGGCCAAGGCGCTCAAAAAGTAGGTATGGGGAAAGAATTTTATGAAGATTCGCCCCAGGCAAAGGCCATTTTCGATGAAGCCGGACAAATTTGCGCCAATGGATTGCTCAAGGTCATGTTCGAAGGGCCGCAGGAGCAGTTAACCCAAACGGCCTATTGCCAGCCTGCGATCTTGAGCATGAGCATTGCCGCTTTACGCGCCTTTGAAGCCCATCCCAAATTCCAATCGATACGAATCAAATATGCCGCTGGCTTAAGTCTGGGGGAATACTCTGCCTTAGCAGCTTCAAAGACCATGAGCTTTGCGGATACTTTACGTTTGGTGCAAAAGCGCGGCGCTTTTATGGAAGAGGCGTGCAAGGAAGCTAAAGGCGCCATGGCCGCGGTGATTGGTTTTGATAAAAATAAACTGGCCGGCATTTGCAGCCAGACCGGTACCCAAGTGGCGAACTTTAACTCCCATGAGCAGATCGTCATTACCGGCCATGCCGCCAAAGTGGAAGCGGCCATTGAACTGATCAAAGCCGCTGGCGGCCAAAAAGTGGTCCTTTTGACGGTCAGCGGGGCATTTCATTCATCGCTGATGCAATCGGCCGCGGATAAATTCAAGACTGTTTTAAATGATGCGGCCATTGTGCCGATGGGCATTAAGGTGGTCACGAATGTCAACGGCCTGCCGCAAGAGGATGCCCAAACCATCCGTACTAATTTAGCCGAACAAATCACGGCGCCTGTGCAATGGGTGGCATCCGTTGAATATATGATCAATCAGGGTATCAGTGAATTTATCGAAATCGGCCCGGGCAAAGCGCTCAAAGGCCTTATCCGCCGCATTAACCCCAATGTAAGCGTGCACAATATCGAAAAACCCGGAGACATTGAAGCAATTCCCTTATAAGTTCTTGTTACTTTTTGGCTTTAATGTTAATATTCTTTTTATGTCTATTTCCAAAAGTGATGTCCAATATATCGCGGCTTTGGCGCGGATCCATGTCCCCCAGGAAAAGCTGGATGGCTTTACTAAAAATTTGGCCGATATTGTTAAATATGTTGAACAACTGCAAGAACTTAACGTGGACAATGTCAAGCCCACCAGCCATGCCGTTCCTGTGGGCAATGTCCTGCGTCCCGATGTGGTCAAGCCCTCTTTAACGAATCAGGAAGCCCTGGGCCTTGCTGTTGAGGCGCAGAATGGTTCCTTTAAAGTGCCGTTAGTCATCGAATGAGCCTGCACCGTTTGACCGCGCGCGCATTATTAGACCTTTTAAAATCCGGTAAAACCTCTGCCAAAGAGGCCTATAACGCCGTTATTGCCCATATCAAGGCCGTGGATCCCAAGGTCAAGGCCTATGTGCGCCTGTCTAGCCAGAAACCGGACTTTAATGCAAAGAATCAGTTTGCCGTTCCCATTGGTCTTAAAGATAATTTATGCGTCAAAGGCGAAGAAGTCACCTGCGCTTCGCGTATTTTAAAAGGTCTCCGTTCACCGTACGATGCCACGGTGGTGGCAAAAATTAAAAATAGCGGAGGGGCCATCATTGGGGTTTTAAACATGGATGAGTTTGCTTTTGGCTCTTCCTGTGAAACGTCTTGTTACGGCCCTACTTTTAATCCGTGGGATTTGCAATGCGTCCCAGGCGGTTCCAGCGGCGGTTCTGCCGCTGCGGTGGCTGCCGACGAAGCGCCCTGGGCCCTGGGCTCTGATACCGGCGGTTCCATACGCCAGCCGGCCGCATTTTGCGGCATTGTCGGGCTTAAGCCCACTTATGGCCGCGTTTCCCGTTATGGATTGATTGCATTTGCCTCCAGCCTGGATCAAATCGGGCCTTTGACCAAAGATGTTACCGATTGCGCTTTGCTTATGAACATTATTTCCGGCTATGATGAGCGGGATTCCACGTCGGTCAATACCCCGGTGCCGGATTATACCAAGGCCCTGGTCAATGATGTGCGCGGGCTTAAAATCGGTATTCCTAAACAAGCTTTTGTGCAGGGGCTTGCCCCCCAGGTGCGTCAGGCAGTGGAAGAATCTTTAAATGTGTTGAGAAAATCAGGCGCTGTTGTAAAGGAAGTATCTTTGCCGCATACACCGTATGCGGTGGCCGCGTATTATATTGTGGCCACGGCCGAGGCCTCATCAAATTTAGCCCGTTTTGACGGGGTGCGTTATGGCTTACGGGCAACACCCGGCGCAGTGCGTAAAAATACTTTGGTTGACATGTACGAGGAGACCCGCAGCAGAGGATTTGGCGATGAAGCCAAGCGCCGCATTATGCTGGGGACTTACGCTTTATCGTCGGGTTATTATGATGCGTATTATTTGCGCGGACAAAAGGCGCGCACCTTGATTAAACAGGATTTGGATGAAGCCTTCAAAGACTGCGATGTGATCATCACTCCCACAGCACCAACGGTGGCATTTAAAGTGGGGGAGAAATTAAGCGACCCATTGTCCATGTATCTTTCGGACATTTACACCATCCCGGCGAATTTGGCCGGCATCCCGGCGATTTCTGTCCCTTGCGGATTTTCGGACACCGGTCTGCCCATAGGCCTGCAACTAATGGCCAAGGCTTTTGACGAAGAAATGCTGCTGCGGGTGTCTTATACCTATGAACAAAATACAGAATGGCATTTGAAGAAACCAAGATTATGAGCGCGTTTGAGACCGTCATAGGACTTGAAGTCCATTTGCAGCTGGGGACAAACACAAAGATTTTCTGCGGCTGCGTCAATAAATATGGCTGTCCGCCCAACACCAATGTTTGCCCGGTGTGCCTGGGGTTGCCGGGCGCATTGCCGGTTTTAAATCACCAGGCTTTGCTTTATGGCATTAAAGTGGGCCTGGCTTTAAATGCGGAAATTAATGAGCTCATTAAATTCGACCGCAAGAATTATTTTTACCCTGATTTGCCCAAAGGGTATCAAATTTCCCAATATGATTTTCCAGTCGCCCAAAACGGGTTTTTAACCATTAAGACTTCCGGGCAGGAAAAGCGCATTGGCATTAAGCGGGCGCATTTGGAAGAGGACGCGGGCAAGCTGGTCCATGATAACCTCGCGCATTGTTCTTTAGTGGATTATAACCGCACGGGCACCCCTTTGATCGAGATCGTCACCGACCCGGATTTACGTTCCCCGCAGGAAGCGTATGATTACCTGAACACCTTAAAGCTGGTCTTGCAGTATTTGGGCGTTTCCGACTGCGACATGGAAAAGGGGTCCCTGCGCTGCGACGCCAACGTGTCCATACGCCCCCAAGGCGCGACGGCATTGGGTGTTAAAACAGAATTAAAAAACATGAATTCGTTTCGCGCTGTGAAAGCGGCGTTGGAATATGAAGTGTCGCGCCAGAGCCAAGTGATTTCATCAGGCGGAAGAATCATCCAGGAAACCTTGCTTTGGAACGATGAGAAAAGCATGACCATTGCCATGCGTTCCAAAGAACAGGCGCACGATTACCGTTATTTTCCAGACCCAGATTTGGTGCCGTTTACCATAGATTATAAAGTCA
>JACQQW010000283.1 GCA_016206745.1 Candidatus Omnitrophota bacterium
CGCATCGACGGCATGCTCTATGACGCCAAGGTCCCTGACAATATCCGTTATTTTCACGACACCCTGATTTCCCGCATCAAGATTTTATCGAACCTCAACATCGCGGAAAAGCGCCTCCCCCAGGACGGCCGTTTTAAAGTCCGGGTGGAAAACACCGACTTGGATTTGCGCGTTTCTTTTTTGCCCACTTCGTTCGGCGAAAGCTGTGTGGTGCGCCTGCTCAATGCGTTTCGGCTGTACAATTTCGACGAACTTGGGTTTTCCGGCCAGGAACGCCGGCGCCTGGATGCGCTGTTGAACAAGCCCCACGGGATCATTCTTTTGACCGGCCCAACCGGCAGCGGAAAAACCACGACTTTGTATTCATGCCTGGCCGCGGTCAATACCGGGGACACGAAGATCATCACCGTGGAAGACCCGGTTGAGTACCAACTTAAAGGGGTGGTGCAAATCCAGGCCAATGCCCCCATCGGGCTGACGTTTGCCACGGCCTTGCGCTCCATTTTGCGTAATGACCCTGATGTGATCATGGTTGGCGAGGTGCGTGATTTTGAAACCGCGCAAATCGCCATTCAAATGTCGTTGACGGGGCACCTGGTGTTCTCGACGCTGCACACCAATGACGCCGCTTCCGGGATCACGCGGTTGATAGACATAGGCATCGAACCTTACCTGATCGCGTCGTCCGTCGAATGTTTTATCGCCCAGCGGCTGGTAAGGCAGTTGTGCCCGGACTGCAAACAAAGCACACCCTTTACCGATGCCATTAAAAAAGAATTTGACTTAAACCAAACCGATGCCATTCCTGTGGTGTATGAAGCCGCAGGCTGTAAGAAATGCCGCATGACCGGGTATGCGGGCCGGCAGGCCATTTGCGAGTTTTTGTTGTTGGACGACCAGCTGCGCGCCATGATTGTCCGGCGGGCCGCCAGCGGGGAAATCAAGCGGCAGGCGGTGGCGGCTGGGATGAAGACGCTGCGGCGCCACGGCTGGGAAAAAGTGGCCGCAGGCGTGACCAGTCCCAGTGAAGTTTTGCGCGTCACCCAAGACGACTAATATGGAATTTTCTTATAAGGCCAAAAATGGGCCGCAAGACATTATTAATGGCCAAATCCAGGCGGACACTTTTGCCCAGGCCATTTCCAAGCTCATTGCCGCCGGGCACATGCCCATTGAGGTCACTCCTTGTGAACAGCCGGGCATTGTCCTGCAACGGCCCGACACAGGGCTTCCCCCGGCGGTGAAAGTTTCCCGGACCGCTCTGTTTCAGTTTACCAGGCAGCTGGCGGATTTGCTGGAAGCGGGGATCCCTTTGGCCAGGTGCATGGAATTGTGTTCCCGCCAGCGGCAATTTCCCGCCATGGTGAAGATCGCGCTGGCTTTGACGGCGTCTTTGCAGCAAGGGGGCAGTCTTTCCTTCGCGTTGGCCAGGCACCCGCTGGTATTTTCTCCGTTATACATCAACACGGTCAGGGCCGCAGAAAGCAGCGGGCAATTGCCGTTGGCGTTAAACCGGCTGGCCGAATTTCTGGAGCAAGATCTGCATATGCAGGCCAGGATAAAATCAAGTTTATTGTATCCGGCCATCATTTTCATGGTGGGTTTACTGACCATCTTTGTGTTGCTTTCTTTTGTGCTGCCGCGCCTGACTGTAATGTTTGAAGATTTCGACGCCGTCCTTCCTTTCCCGACGAGGGTGGTGGTTGGCATAAGCCAGGTGTTTGCCGGGTTTTGGTGGCTGATGGCCGCGGCGGCAGCGGCCGTTGTTTTATGGGCCAGGCAATTTCTGGCGACCTCGCAGGGGAAAATGTGGAAGGACATGGTTTCCTTAAAGGTCCCTGTATTAAGGAAATTTATTGAACAGACGCAGTTAAGCCGTTTCGCGCGGACTTTGGGGATGCTGTTGGAAAGCGGAGTGCCGGTGGTGGCCGCGCTTGAGTCGGTGTCCTTTGTCATTGGCAATGCCGTGCTCCAGGAAGAGGTGAAGAAAATTGCTGTTAAAGTCAAAGGCGGCATGGGCCTTGCCCAGGCCGTCAGGGCCAGTCCGGTTTTCCCGGAAGTGGCCGTTGATTTGATTGCCGTTGGGCAGGAGAGCGGAAAGCTGGAAAAAGGATTATATAAACTGGCCGGCGGCTGCGAACGTTCCAGTCAGGCCCTGGCGCAGACATTTGTGACGGTCTTAGGGCCGGCCGTGCTGGTGGCCGTTGTCGGCATTGTGGGTTTTATGATTGTGGCCATGCTTTTGCCCATGTTCCAGATGAATGCGATCATTAATTAAGGATCTGCGCAGTGAAGAAAACCAGGGCCGGGTTCATCCTGGTCGAAGCGATTGCCGCCGTGGTGACTATAAGCATTTGTTTGACATTCATCGCGCAGGCGCTGCTGACCAATTTTCGCGCGGGAGTGCGCTTCCAAGAAGGGGTCAGGTCTTTGTTGGCCATGGAAAACAGGGTGGGATTGTTGTGCGCTTCCAATGGTTCAGCGGACCAACTCTTGTCCGCCCCTCAATCCTTGGAAGAACCGTATGACAAGTTTACTATACACGCCAAAACAGACGATATTAACGACCGTCTCAAGCAAGTCCAGTTGACGATCAATTGGCCCAAGGGCAAAGGACAACGCGGCTTAGATGTCACGACGATCATTTATAATCCGGACCAGGTCAAGACGCGGAGTTATATTCCTTGACTTCTCAACTCCCCCTCTTTTTTATAAAGAGGGGGTTGGGGGGAGTTCCGGTTTTACCCTGGTCGAGGTTTTATTGGGCCTGGCGATTGCCGCCATCATCGGCATGAGCGTTTATAATCTGTTGTGGTCAGGAATGAAATTAGACGATAAACTGAGGCGGATGCACGGCAATTATATGGAAGCGCTTAAAGCCGACCAAATGTTGACCAAAGATCTGGAAAATGCCATCGGGCTGGACTTGAGCGCCAATTATCCCGATCAAAAAGTTTTTGACGGCCAAAAGCATGGGCTGGCGTTTTTGACGGTGACCCCGCAAGGGATCAGGCGGGTGCGGTATTCCAGCGGCATGGTCGATTTCGGGAAAGTGACGAAAACATTAATCGGCAAAAAAATCAGCCGTCTGGATCGCATGACGTTTTTACGGGAGGGGGCGCTGCCCATTGAATTTTTATTGCGTCAGGAAACAAGCCTGGCGGATTGGGCGAATGAAGTCAAAACCCAGGGCCGCCCTCAGGTCGTGGCGGCGGGCTTAAGAAAGGGGACCTTTAATTGCCGGTATGCTCCGTTTACGCAAGACATGCATGTTACAGGCCGCAAAGCCATTGTTTACGCGGACCATTGGGACAAGCAGGGACTTCCGATGGCGGTCAGTTGCGGTTTTAGTTTGTATGATCACAAAAATCCACGGGCAGACATCATGTTCAGACGGGACATATTCCTGGCCCCATTGGAACGCAAGGATGGCAATGGCTAATCGGGGCGTTATTTTAATCAGCGCATTGTGGGTAGTGCTGGCCCTTTCCTTGATTGCCTGGGGTTTGAGCCGGCGTTCGGCCATGGAAATTTTTTTGCTGGAAAAATACCAGGGGAAATTGCGCAGTTACGCGGCGGCGCGCGGGGGGATCAGCCGCGTCATGGACCTCATGGACAAATCGCCCGCGAAAAAGGACACTTTATACAGCGCCGGAATTGACATTCCTTCTGGAAAGGTCCCGCAGGACATTTTTTCCCATATGGATGTGGGACGGCGCGCGTATGCCATGGTGCAATGGCCTGCCGGAGGCCTTGGAGAACAGGATGGCAAACCCCGCCTTGTGTATGGGCTGCAAGACGAGCAGGGTAAAATCAACATCAATGCCATTAATGAAAATAATTACCAGATTTTAAGCGCGTTATTTGAACTTAAAGGTCTGTCGCGGACACAGGCCGACGGGATGGCTTTGGCCATGGTGCATTTTATAGCCACGGGTGATCAGCGCGCCGGTGCCGGCTGGCTTGCGGACGGGGACTGGCGGCCCGTCTTAAAGCCCAAGAACAGGCCCTATGACCATTTGTTTGAGCTATTGGAAATCCCGGGTATGACCGGAAAGCTTTTTGACCAAATCAAAGATGATGTGACCGTGTACGGGGAGTCCCAAAACGGGTTATCGGTCAACATGGATACGGCCAATGATGACGTGGTCCAGGCCCTGGCCAATGCGGCCGCGCGGCTTGACCCTTCGTCAGGGGCCGATGCCATTGTCCGCCAGGCGCGCGGCGTCCGCGATGGGGCCGACGGCAAGCCGTTTACGGAGGACGACGGCACCGGGATATTTTCCGCTGATGCCCGGCATTGGCCGCCCGCCTTAAGGCAAATTAATTCGGAGTTCTTCCGCGCGCGCGTGGTGGGCATCGATGCCGGCACGGGGGCGCGCACGGTCATTGAGGCGGTGATCCGCCGCCCGCCGGGACTTGCCAAAAATCAGATCGTCGGATGGCATAGGGACTAATGCGTTCAAGCATCAATTTTCAAATTTCAAAGCTGGAAATATTAAGATGACATCGACCATGGTGTTTCATATCAACGAAGGGACAATCAAGTTCCTGCAAGTGACGGGCGCGCAGAAAAAGACCATCACGGCTTTTGACGTGATTGCGATCAAGGACCTGACCGATGCCCAGATCAGCGGGCAATTGGCCGCATTGGTCAAACAGCAGGGGTTAAAATGCCGCGAGGCCCGGGTGATTGTTTTGGTGCCGCGCGCGCGCCTGATCCTGCGCCACATGACACTGCCTTCCCACAAGGAAAGCGAACTACGGGCCATGATCGACCTGCAGGTGGTCAACCACATTCCTTACGCCAGAGAAGAGGTGGAAATTGATTTTCAAATCTTGACCAAAACACCCGATGGGTACGCTAAAATCGTTGCGGCGATCATTCCCCGCGAGGAAGCCATGCGTTACTGGAACATTTTCACCGGCGCGCAAATTCCGGTGCATTGCGTGACGATTTCTTCCGTGGGGCTGTGGCTGCTGTATAAGCTGCAACAGGACGCGCCGGAACAGCTCGGCGGGATCATTGAACTGGATGCCAACCACAGCGAAATTTGCTTATGCCATAAGACGCATTGGCTGAGGTCCAGGGAAATACCGGTGGGCCTCACGCAAATCCAGCAGGACGGCAATGGCGGCGAGTTCTTAAAACAGTTGGAATTGACCCAGGGGAACACCGAAGGCGCGGCCGGAGGAGTGCTTTATATCGTAAGCACAGCGGGCCAGACGGATGTCTTAAGCATTGACATGGCCAAAGACCAGGACCTTGCGGTCAAGGAAATTAATTTGGCGCGCAGTTTTTCTGTGGCCAAGAACATGTTTGGGTCCAGGCGTTTGATGGCAGAGGTGTCCTGGGCTTCGCTGGCAGGCATTGCGTTCGGCCCCTATCCTCCGCCGGTGGATTTGACCCCGCAGATCATCCGGCAGCAGAAACGGCAAAAGGCTCTTCGCAGGGAGACGGTCGTTTTAGGGATTTGGTTTGCGGCGGCTTTGATCACGTCGGCCCTGGCCCTGGGCATAGGCTTGCTGAAGAAGAACATCCAGTCGGGGCAAATAGAAAAGAATTTTAAAGCGGTCAAACCGGAAGCCGACATGGTCGAGCGGCAAATGCGGCAGGTCCGCGATATTGAACAGACGTTCAAGCGGCGCCTTATTTTTGCCGGACTGGTCCAGGAAATCAACCGCTTATTGCCGCCCCGGCTTTCTTTGGTCAGTTTGTCCATTAGCGACGGGAACATCCTGACTTTTCAGGGGATTTCGTCCAGGCCTGGCGACATCAATCAATTGCAGAAAGACATGGTGGACTCGCCCTTTTTTGCCACAGTGAATTTGGATTATGTGAACAAGCGGGTCACGCAGGACGGGGAAGTCAATTATTTTAAGATCACTTGTGCCATCAAACCGGTCAAAGGTACAGATGAAAAAACTGAGTAAACGTGAAACCGCCATCCTGATCATTGCCCTGGGCCTGGGGTTTGTTTATGCCATTGGGCAAATAGTGGTCAAGCCCCTGCGCCAGGGCGGGGAGAACATCGATAATCAGCTGCGGTTAAACCAGGCGCGGTTGATGAAAGCCCGGCAAATGGCAGGCCGTAAGAATGACATCGAGCAACGGTACCAACATCTGATCCAATTGATCGGCGCCACCGGTTCCGAGAGTTCTGAAATGTCGGGGATGGTGGCCAGGATAGAGGCGGCCGCGGCCCAAGCCGATGTCCACATTGTGAATATGCAGCCCCAGAAGGTCGTCAACGGGCAAGGGAAAAGTTTTTTCCCGGTCGAATTGCAGGTCGACGGGCAATGGGCGAACATCGTGAAGTTCATTCATTTGGCCCAATCCCAGCCCAATTATTATTTCATCAATGAACTGAGCCTGGAAAAATACTCCGATAACCAAAGCCTTTTGCGCGGCCGCATCGTCCTTTCCCGCATGCGGTTAATCAATCCGTAGAATTATGGAATTATGGGGACACGTACTTAATTTTTTAATTTTGATCAATTAGGTACATGTCCCCATAATTCTAATCAATCAGTAATAGTTATTGTGAAGCCGAAGAGCCGCGCAGTTTTTCGATGATGGCCCGCATTTTGGGGTTGTTCATGAGTTTTTGGCCCTGGGGGTTGTTTTGAAGGGCATTGGCGTCTTTGGCAGTGACCGCCTGCACCAGCGCGGGGTCGGCAAGCAATTGCATGATTTCCGGGTCCTGGGCCATTTGTTGCAGGTCTGCCATGAATTCCGGGTTCGCCATCAATTGTGTTTGCATGGTTTGGATCTTTTGGCCCATGTCGCCGTTGCTTGCTTGCGGCTGAAGGCCATTGGCCGGCGGTTGGGCCCCGGGCATGGCCATACCGGCGCTGCCGATATTGGCCACCTGACTGCTGTTGATGTGTATGTCCCCTAAAAGCGGAGTTTTGATGGTGTATGTGCCGTCATTGACCCCGGTCAATTCCCCTTTGATTTGCGAGCCGTCCTTGAGCGTGATGGTCTGGGTTTCGGCATGGCCTAACGCCGGCGCCAGGAACAATAAACAAAAGATGAAGGATTTAGAGAAGCTGTGCATATCTAATGAAAGTTTAACATGCGCAAGCAGGGATGGCAATGGGAAAAAATGCTGGGAGAGGGAGTTGAACCCTCACGGCCGTGAGACCACTGGTTTTTGAGACCAGCGCGTATACCAGTTCCGCCATCCCAGCGAAGAAGTGGAGCTGAGGGGGATTGAACCCCTGACCTCTTCAATGCCATTGAAGCGCTCTACCAAAACTGAGCTACAGCCCCAAGTTACCTTAAATCTTTTATTAGAAAAACTTGGGTGCTTGTGCCGATTACCTCAAGATTTTTCTGAGAAAATCGGCCAGCCCCAAATTTGAACGGTCAATATATCACCCGCGATATGTTTTGTCAATGTTGCCGGACGGCTGGCGGTGTTTTAGAAATTCTAAAACGGCAGGGACCAGGGACAGGACCACAATCCCCAAAACCACCATTGAAAAGTTTTTGGCGACAAAGGGGATATTGCCGAACAAAAACCCCGACCCCAGCCCGGCCGTGACCCATACAAGTCCGCCGATGACGTTATAGGAAGCGAACACGGCGTATTTCATTTTTCCCACCCCCGCTAAAAACGGGGCAAAGGTGCGCACGATGGGCACAAACCGCGCCAGGATAATGGTCTTCTTGCCGTATTTTTCAAAGAAGGCCGCGGTGCGGTCCAAATATTCCTGTTTTAAGAAAGGGATTTTCTCATTGTTCAGGACTTTAAGCGCGAGTTTCTTCCCGATCCAATAGTTGATCGCGTCCCCCGCGACGGCGGCAATGGCCAGCAATACCCACAACGCCCCCAGACTTAAACTGTCCCGCGCCGCCAAAGCGCCCAGGACAAATAACAGGGAGTCCCCGGGCAGAAACGGCGTCACCACAAACCCGGTTTCCGCGAAGATGATGGCAAACAGGATCGCATAAATCCATGTCCCATGGCCGGCCGCAAGTTCCGCCACATGATGGTCCAGGTGAATAAAAAGGTCAATGAATGATTTAATGAGTTCCATCAATCCCTCCACGGTTTTGTTTTATCAAATTATCAACGGTCTGCAAAGCCTGGCGCGCATTTTGGTCCTGCGGGTCAAAATTGACCAGCGTAATCAAATATTTCTTTGCCTGGGCGAAATCGCCCAGGCGCCAGTATAATTCCGCCAGCGAACGGTAAGAAAAAATAAATTTTGGGTTGAGTGTGATGGCTTTCTTGAAATTGGCCTCCGCCAGGGCCAGCCGTCCGGTGTCCCTGTAAGTCCCGGCAATATTATGATAGGCCACGGGGTTGGCGGGGTCCATGGCAATGGCTTTTTTGTACCAGAATTCAGCCTTGTCATGAATGCCTTTATTGGCGTATTCCATGCCCAAATTATTGATGACCCGGTAGCTGGGCGCGTATTGGACCAGTTGTTCGTAAAACCCGATGGCCGTGCGCCAATCTGTATTGCGCCGGACATTGATGGCGCAGAAAACAGCGAGGATAAGAACAAGCGCGGCGGCCCCCGGCCTGGGTATGTTTTTTTGTTCCACCAGGCGCAAAGCGGCATTGACCGTGGCCAGCGTGATGCCGATCATGGGCATATAAAGGAAATGCTCATAAATGACCGCGTTGATGGGCACCAGCACATTGGAGGCCGGGGCAATGGCGATAAAAAACCAGGCGAATGCAAAGCTAAGCAAAGGATCCTTTTTCCAGTATTTGAACAGGGCGATGGCCATTGCCGTAATGATAAGCCCCCCCAGGAGGACGTCTCCTTCCAACAATGAATGCGCCCAGGGCATTTGCCGTTCGACCCGCAGTTCATAAGGGAAAAACAGAAAGCCGGTGTATTGGGCGGCGGCTTTAAAGAAAGTCAATACGCGGATGAATATGCTGCCGGTGAATTCATTTTGCTCATGGTAAAAATTAAAACTGTCGGAGAAATTAAGCGCGGTGCCGCGCAATATGACGTATATAACGGCAATGGCCAGGAATGGCCAGGCCGCGGACAAAGTGTTTTTGACCCGCGTCCGGCAAGATGCGTTTGTTTGCAACAGTAAAAAATCCATGGCCGGCAATAAACCGCAGAGCACAAAACCGGTTTCCTTGCTCATGATGGCCAGGGGATAAAGCAGGAACGCGAACCAGAAATTACGGCTGGCATAGGCGGGTTTTCCGGACTGGCGGAAGCGCGCGAACAATAACAGCGAGGACAATACAAAGAACGCGGCCAAAGGGTCCCCCAAACTGTTGACATAAACAATGGCCTCATTATGCACCGGGTGGGTGGTGAAAATAAGGGCGGCAATGGCGCTTAATATGCGGTTGGCAAACAGCCGGTTGAACAGAAAATACAGCAGAATGCCGTCAAGTATATGGAATGCAATATTCAGGCTGTGCCAGCCCGGCAGCCAGGTGTGCCAAATGTGCCAGGCCCAGGCGAAAACCGTCAATAAGACCGGGCGCCAATAATTGCTCAGCAGGTACCCTCCGGCCACGAGGTTTTCACTGAAGAATTTGGGGAAATACTGCCAGTCTTTGATGTAGCGGTTTTTGAGGATGAAATCATCGTCATCCCAGAACATGGCATTGTTGAGGCAATTGTGGTAGGCAATGATGCCGGCAAGCGCTAGGGCGCAAACCGCGGCCCAATGGGGCAGGTGTGGTTTTGTGATTTTTTTCCGCACGCCCAAGATTGTAACGCAAAAATCCGTTTTTTGTATTGTAAATTGGAAAATTGTGTTAAGATTTTCAGAATGAAAATCCACGAA
>JACQQW010000293.1 GCA_016206745.1 Candidatus Omnitrophota bacterium
ATCTAGATCTTGCTTATCTCATAATAAGTATTCTTAAACTACGGTAAGATGCTCATAGGAAGCCGCCGCTTTTTGCCGTTCGTCAAAGGAGAGAAAGCAGATATCGCTTGCCGACTTCTTTTGAAAATATAAGGCTGAGGCCAGATGTAAAGCATCAAAAGCCCGCAAAGGATTTCGCGAAAGGATGCGTTTCGCTATCTGGTTAACTTCGTCGGAAAGGTTGACTTTTATGATGGCACGCCAATCCCGGTCCAGATCACGGATGGCCTTGTGCCGGGAAGATGCCGTTAAATCACCCGAACGGCCCTTACGGTAAATTCCGGAACATACTTCCGCATATCCCACCGCGCTTATGACCTTCTCTTGCGCTTTTTCACAAAGGCCAATCACATAAGGCGAGCCATCTTCTCTAAGGTAGAGCTTGATCAAAGCGCTGGAATCACAATATAAAATCATCTGCGGTCTTCGATGATCATGTCGGAAGCAAGCTTGCCTTTGCAAGGGACCGGGGCAAATTTACGCGGCCTCCACGGCTTCGTGGGTAATATGACCAGCCCTTCCTGGGCCAATGCCACCAACTTCTCCCGAACCGTGGATTCCCGCGCCAACCCTTTCACTAACCGCGCCACAGGTTTGCCATGGTCTGTGATGACAACTTCTTCGCCTTGGCGCGCCGTACGCACATATTTACTCAACTGCGCCTTGAGCTGGCGTATGCCGACATAGGTCATGCATGCCCTCCTTTTAGAATGTAGTCTCTGAGAAATAAATATAACTACATTTATTGGGCTTGTCAAGGCTGATTTTTACATGCAAACGGGAGAGGTAATATTAATAGGATATGATCGTTGTTTCATTCACTTAAAAGATACACTATAAATATAGCAATAGCAAATTTCTGTGAGGGCTCCCCTCTAAGCCCTATCTCTAAAACAAAACTGGACAATAAAATTCTTTTCCATTACGGATTAGCAATATCGAGAAGTTTGGCGGAAGACTCTATGGGGGAAAGGACTTGCACGTCTTTTAATTCTTTTTCAATGGTGCGGGACTTTCGGGCGGCATTGCCGATTTCTTCGCCGGCGGATTCCAATTTTTTCTGGGCTTTTTCCAATAAGTCGCCGAACTTGCCGAACTCATTCTTGACCGAACCAAGCAAGGTCCACACTTCGCTGGCCCGCTGTTCCACGGCCAGGGTCCGAAACCCCATTTGCAGGGCGTTTAAGATGGCGGCAATGGTGGTCGGGCCGGTGATAATGACGCGGTTTTCTTTTTGCATTTGCTCAAAAAGGCCGGGACGGCGCAGCACTTCCGCGTACAGGCCTTCCGTCGGCAAATATAAAAGGGCAAAATCCGTGGTCTGGGGCGGGTCAATGTATTTATCTTTGATTTTCTTGGCCTCCATCTTGATGTGCGCCTCAATGGCCTTGGAATACTCTTCCACCAGAACGGGATTCCCCTGCTCCTGGGCGTGGACCAACCGCTCATAGTCTTCTTTGGGGAATTTCGCGTCGATAGGGATAAACACGCCGTGTTCTCTGGGAAGCCGGATGGCAAATTCAACCGGATCGCGGCTGCCCCTTTTGGTGGCAATGTTTTTTTCATATTGCTGCGGGGTCAAAAGCTGGGCCAAAAGGCTTTCCAATTGGATTTCCCCCCAGGTCCCCCGGGTCTTGACATTGGTCAGGACTTTCTTTAAGTCCCCCACGCCGGAGGCCAGGTTCTGCATTTCTCCCAGGCCTGCATGCACTTTTTCCAAACGGTCGCTGACCAATTTAAACGATTCGCCTAAACGCTTTTCCAGCGTCGCTTGCAATTTCTCATCCACGGTGGCGCGCATTTGCTCCAGTTTCTGCGCATTGTCCTGCTGCATATGGCGCAGCTGCTGTTCCACCGCCTCGCGCAATTTTTCCAATTTTTGTTCATTCATCTGCGTCAAGGCATTTAATTGCCCCGATAAAGTCGAACTAAATCCCTGCAGGCTTTTGATCTGCTCACCCCGGTTAGCGGCAATTTCTTCGCGCAAAAGCCGTTCGACGCGCTCCAAATTCTTCTCCAGCTGCTCAAAAAGCGGCTTAACATCGACGGCAGGCCGTTGAAGGTGCCGCACCAGAAACACGATCAAAATAAGGGTGTTTAATATGGCCACTATTAGCAGGACATTGGTCATATGAGCTCGAAGCGATCAAGGCCGCCGCTTTGGTCATAATACAAATATATTTTGCGCGGGCCTTTGTGGGCAATGGCATAGCGGTACAGGCATTGCTTCAAATCTTTTCCTTCGGCTTCCACTTCCCTGGACAAGACGGGCGGGCCAAATGTCTTGACGATCTCTTGTTCGGTCTTATATTTTTGGATGTCCCCGCTTTCGACTGCGGCCAGCATAGAGTCAAACTGTGCGTCGACATTTTTGACGTACAGATGCTGCGCATCTTTCTCCCGGCCGAACTCTTGAAGCACCAAGGCCTGGTCCAGATAAGGCAACATTTTCAATGGCATGCAGCCGGTCAGGAATAAAGGGGACACGCACCTAATTAAAAATGCAACTCGCCTTCTAAAAGATCTGTGTCCAAGAATTAGGTACATGTCCCCTTTATTCACTTGTTGATCCTCTCTTTTTCTTCCTGTAATTTATCCAAAATGACCGTAATTTCCCGCTGGCGGCGCTGGACTTCTTTCAAGCGTATGCCGTACTCTTTGATCATTTGCGGGTCGCGGCCAAAAGCATCACTCATAAATCTGGACTTCACATAACTTTCAGTTTCCAGGTCCTTCTGCTCTTTTTCCAGGGCCTTGAGTTCTTTCTTTATTTCTTCCAACCGGCGCAGGGCCTGGTTGTGCTGTTCCTGGGCCTGGCGCAAATGCGGCGGCAAAGAATTATTACCGCCTTTGTTTTGGTCCTTTTGGGCCTGCGCCATCGCGGCCTTGGCCGCGCTGGCTTTGTTCTGAAGGTCCGCTTCAATGCCGGTTTTCTTCTCCAGATAATATTCCAATCCCCCGTGGAAATGCTTGATTTGGCCGGGATTGACCTCCACCACATGGTTGGCGATTTCTTTGACAAAAAATAAATCATGGCTGATGAAACACAAGGTGCCCGCGTAATTCTTAAAACAACCGGTCAGCGCTTCCACTCCGTCGATGTCCAAATGGGTGGTCGGCTCATCCAGGCAAATAAAGTTGGGAGGGTTGATCAAAAGCTTGGCCAGAATCAACCGGCTTTTTTCCCCGCCGGAAAGCACGCGCACAGGCTTAAAAACATCGTCCCCGCGAAAATTAAAGACCCCAAGCAAAGTGCGCGCCTGGGCCTGCGGTATGCTGCCCTGCGCCGCCGACATCAATTCCTCAAACACGGTCCTGGTCGGATTCAAGACGTCCAAACGGGTCTGGGAAAAATAGCCCAGATTGACCTGGTGGCCAAGTTTTCTCGTCCCGCTGTCAAAGGGCAGGACGCCCGCGATCATTTTAAGCAGGGTGGATTTACCGGCGCCGTTGGGCCCCACCAGACATAGTTTTTGTCCTTTGGTGATTTCTAAGTCCAAATCTTTGTACACCTCTTTATCCGGATAAGATTTGGCGATCTTACTTAAAGTAAGGACGGTATAGCCG
>JACQQW010000284.1 GCA_016206745.1 Candidatus Omnitrophota bacterium
CTGTTAAATTTATCAAAAAGGATCTCTAAAGAATCACTTAATTTAACCTCTAACTCATTATAATTGTCATAACCTAATGCATTAGCCAATGTTAATTTCATTGAATCTGTAAATTCTTCATTACGCGCCTCAATCTCCGTTAGTATCGATGACCACATATACGCCTTAGATCTAATCGTTGCCGCACTAAGAGAGATGTCTCCATTAATTATTGCCCCTTCGCCAAGAGAAAGCTTCTTAATATCTTTCAATTGGTCTTCATATAAGACAATCGGAACAATACCTGCCCCGAAATGCAACCGCACTTGATCTCGGGCTCCCTGATCACCAGAATTGTAATAAAATGGCCTGATCATAGTTGTAGTAATTTTACCCTTCGAATCAAAGATTACCTTATACAATGACTGAAAACTTGTAGCATGCGCCAATATACGACGAGAAGTGTCCCTGTTATCATATTCAATATGCGGAGTTGATACGGCCCTCCCTGACTCTATAAAAGGCCGCCTTTCTCTTCTTGAAATACCTCTCCTGATCTCCTCTTCTTTAATGGTTTCCTGGTATTTTTCTATGGTTCCGATTGGCATGAATGTTTCCCCGCCAATTTTAATTACTTTAGGACTCCCTAATTTGTTTAAAACATCTAAATAATCTTCAATAGCCCTTTTTGCCTCTTCTAAAGTTAAATGATACCAATTGTGCCTTAATTCATTTGCCATTGTTCTAAGTTTCTCTAAGAAACCTAATATATTAACAGGAATCGATAATTTGTCAGGATAAGATAACTCCCTTGCCTGATTTACACCCAAAGATGCCTCCACATAACCCGCCGCATGTAATGGGTTTTGAGAACCCTCTTCCCTGAATTTTTTAACATTTTGAGGAGAAAAAATTTTTTCTAATCCATCCATTAGTTGAAAAGGATCTGCAAAAACTCTAAGGATGCCCTGTGGGGCCAAATTGTGCTTTAAAAATTCAAGGTGTGCTATGATTTCTTCTGGGGTCATTTGAAAAACATAATTTTCAATGCCCAGGTGGCTGTAAATCAAATCTACTTGCTTACCCTCTATATATCTTATATCAGGAGTAAACACAATACCCCCGGGGGCTCTTCTCCACTTCCATTTTCTATTAAGATACAGCCGATTCGAATAACCAATGAACTCCACATTGGTTATCCCAAAGCCCTTCAATTTCTCCTTGAGGCCGATTAAACCGGTTCCATCACCACTTCCTAATTCTAAAATAGTTATTGGCCTACCGTTCTTACGATGCGCAATGTCCAAAACTGCTTGGGTTATTCTTAAACGTGCATCAAGCAGGTCAAAACTAGTATCATTAAATGCCCAATCTTGCGATGGAATAACAAATCTTTCCGTCTCAGGTTCAAAAATATAATCCGTATTACTTCTTTCAAGAACACTTCTATCAGCGTCACTAAGGCTGGCCGGCAAAATTAAATCAGCCCCACCTTCTAATCTTAAGGGATGAAACTGTGCTTGTGATGCCATGGCCATGTCCGTAGTGATCACCACGCTATCACTGGAATCTAAAGATTGAGGAGCAATACTATCAGTGGTCATCATAGCTGAATCTAACCCTTTGCTAAACCATAACTGCACACCACCGGAGAAATATTTCCTTGGGATCACCTGTTGGGTTGCGGGGTCGTAATCTTCTTTGATATAGTTATAAACACCTTTTTTGAAGGCCTGAAGATATTGTTCATAAATTTTCTGTTTTTCCTGCGGATCATTTATATTCACGCCTGATATTTTATTGCGGTCGGCGTAGACTTGATTAAGGACGCTGTCTTTGATTTTCTTTTTGTACCAGGTGGCGAGGATGAGTGAATGGTAAACTTGGCGCAATTGGGCGAAGTTTTTACCTTTATTGATTTCTTTGGTGAGTTCCGGAATGACGATTTCGCGGACAATTTGGGAGCCTATGGCATTGATACCTTTATCGGGGGACACGTACCGATCCCCTATCGGGGCTTCCGGTACATGTCCCCCACTTTTCTCAAGCGCCAAATAATCCTGCTCAAGCATGACTTTCAATTTCGACTCCACCACATACGCTGTACCTGCCTTAGCGTTTTCATAGACAACGGCTTTCTCCGGTATAATCCAAACTTTATTGAAGGTATTGATTGGAATATTTGTTGTGTTAAATTTCTTGGCCGCTTCTTCATACAACCGCTTCCAAAATCTCTTGCCGATGTCATCTTCCGGATAAATCAAACTGGCCGTGATTTGTTTGAGCATGTAGTCCTGGGCTAAAAGGTCCCTGCCCATTTCCGTCTGGCCGAAGCTCTCAGGCACTATCCTATTTTTCTCATAGGGAGACAAATTGACCCATAAATCTTTTTCCGGCGTAGTTAATGAGGCGAGGAAATATTTGATTAATTTGATGGATTCGTTTTGTAGAGACGCATTGCTATGCGTCTCTACATCGCCTCTATCCAAAATGAAATCAAATCGGAACGGATTATCGGGGTGGACTTTAATACCCTTGAGCACGGGCGGATTAAACGTGGGACTTAAATGCACCATCACCCCCGGCTTTGGTAAAGAAAGCCCTTGTTGGGCACAGACCGGCATTGGGTTCACGGTGCCTGTTATAAAAAAACACAACAGCGTGAGAAAGGATAATGAGGTTTTCATACCTATTTAAAGGATAGAATATAAATACACCCAAAACAAGGGCTAAAGAGGCTTTTTGAGAAAACGCTGTCTTCGAGGAGAAACTATGTTCTTAAGAGGAAATATCTAAAAAATGGCGCGCTAAAATTCGTCAAACCAGCGCCCTCTGTTTGTAAATCTCATTCAACAACTCTTCGGACGTCTTGATGTCTTTGTTGCGCCCAAGGGCCTTTTCAATCATGGCTTCGGCTTCCGCCCTTTTATACTGCAACTGGGCCAAAATGGTCAAGGCCTCCGCTTTAATGTCCGCCAGGGCCGCCGTGATTGGAACATCCACAACTTTATCGCGCATGAGCGTGAATTTGCCCATTTTCCCCTGCAATTTCGCCACGATCTCCTTGGCGCGCTGCATGCCAATGCCGGGTAAGGTCTTCAAGTATGCGGTGTCGGCCCGGTCAATGGCCTGGGCAATTTCGCCGATGGACTTGTTCAAAGCCCTCACCGCCGCGCGCGGGCCGATGCCGGAAACCTTAATGAATTCCAAGAAAAAGTCCCGCTCCAGCTCATTTAAGAACCCGACCAGCACAGGCACGGCGGAGGACGGGGTCATCTGATAATAATGATAGGTGATTAAATGGATTTCGCCATTGCTGTCTTGGTTTTCCGCGACGCGCTGCAACACCGACAAAGGCACATAAACTTCATAGCTGATCCCTCCGGTGGCCACAACTAAAGTGTTTTCCAGACGTCCCGTGACTTTTCCTTGAATGGCGGCGATCATATCAATTTAAAACGCAGCATGTGCGCGTGGCCCAAAGCCAGCGCCAAAGCGTCGCTGGTATCCAAACCAAGTTCGGCTTTTGGTATATTGAGCAGCCGTTTGACAAAATCCTGCACCTGGGGTTTTGCGGCATTGCCATTGCCCAAAAGGGCCTTGCGGATGCGCTTGACGCTCCACTCCACCAAAGGCGTGTTGCTCTGGGCCACGGCCAAACAAATGACCCCGCGCACATGGCCTAAAACACAGGCGGTGGCGGGGTGTTTATAATGGGCGTATAATTTTTCCAGCACAACCGTGTCCGGTTTATGCGCGCCGATAATGGCGGCGATGTGCTGATGGACTTTGGCGATACGCCGTTCAAAAGCGTCCTTGGGACTTGGTTTGATCGTGCCCGCCTCGATCACCTTTACTGTCCCTCCCGCAACATCCACCACGCCGTAACCGGTGGTGATTAGACCCGGATCGACCCCGAGAATAAGCATAAAACCCTATTCGCCGCTGATCTTGGCCATTTCTTCGTCGGAAATATCAAAATTCGCGTGCACGTTCTGAATGTCTTCATGCTCTTCCAGGGCCTCCATCAATCCCAGGACATTCTTGGCGTCATTGCCCTCGACCTTGACCGTGGAACTGGGGACCATGGTCACTTCTCCGGAAGAGGTGGGAATATTTTTGGCCGCCAAAGCGTTTTTAACCACTTCAAAGACAGAAGGATCACAGATGACTTCAAAACTATCTCCCTCACTCTTAACGTCTTCCGCGCCCGCCTCCAGGGCCGCTTCCATGACCGCGTCTTCAC
>JACQQW010000285.1 GCA_016206745.1 Candidatus Omnitrophota bacterium
GCTTTTTTCTTCTTTTCTTCGGCGACGCTTTCACGCTTGCCAAGGTAGACCTTGGCAAGATGCTCGTATATCTCATCACGGGTCATTACGCTAACGCCCTGTCATTGCTAAATCATTGTTTAATAAATTGTTGCAAAGTTATATTAACAGAGAAAATAAAAATCCAAAATATAAAATGAAAAATTTTTAATGAAATAAAATAATTCCTCGACGGGAACATAAAAAAACCCCGCGTCTAAAATACGACGCGGGGTCTTAAAAATAGTGACAGGCACTAATTTCAAAAGAAATTAGTGCCTGTCACTATTTTTAGAAGTTCACCAGCACATGGGCCAATGCCTGGCTTGCAGTGTTATCATTGGCATTGCTAAAAGCATTGCCGGGAACGAACCAGCCTAAAGACACGCCGAACGTCACATCTTCGGTGTAGGCATAGTTAACATTCACGTCATATTCATTACCCAAACCTTTATGGCCTCCGTCTGTGGCCGGAGTATTGGCAGTGGTGCCATCCGGTTGGAGTATGGTCAAAGGATTTTGAGTGCTGTATTTTCTGTCCGCCGTCAAATTGCTCCAGGTGAAGCCCGCAGTAATATCTTCAAGCGGAGTTACTTGGCCGCCAACGGCAACGATATTCATGTTGGTCAAGTTGAATAATGTATTATAGATGGTCCCGCTGCCTTGGGCTTCATTGAACGGATCCCAAGCGGTATAAACTTCCTTGGAGTTGGCCTTGAATGCACCAATAGGATTGACACCCTCAGCTCCATAACGGCCCACACCAGCGTTCTTGTCACCGGAAACATGGGTGAACGCGGCATTGACCATGGGTTTATATTGTTCATACACCGGCAAAGTGTAGCTGGCCATGAATTGATAGGCCATGGCATTACGGCGGATATTGTCCCCACCGGCAAGGGTGCCCGCTGTCGTACCCTTACGCCCAAGCTGCCAAGCGACTTCGGCCTGGGTATTCAATCCCTTGATCGGGTTGGTACTCACACGTAAACCAGGCACATACAGTTGGTCACCTTTGTCGGAAGCGGCAGCAAGCACTGTGCTTTTATCTCCCGTGGTGCGGGCGAAAAAATAACCTTCCGCCACAGTACTCATGGCATCGCCCAACTGATAATTGGCATTGGCCCCAAAAACATCAGAATCATCTTTGGTCGCGTTTTGAGCGCCGGTATTAACTCCGGAATCATTTTTAAAATAAAGCAAATCCAAAGTCAACGGCTTATAGTCCAATATGGCTTTGACGCCATCATAAGCCGTTCTCTTGGTCAAATCCGCAGCGATACCAGCAAGCGGACCGGTTGCTGCGTTATTGACCCCGCCATCACCCATGACAAGGCCGTTGCCGTAATGGAACACCTGGCGACCGACACTGACCGTGAGCGGAGAATATAAAAACTCACGCAATGTGGCATAGGCCAGATACAGATCAACGTCGCTATCCGTGCTGGTGCCGCCCGCGCCATCAGAACCCCAAGCGCGTTCATTGATCAAACCAACCGTGGTGCTGACATTGTCGCTTAAATCTGCGTCAATGCGTACCCGGGTTTGAGTAATGAAAACACTTTGTTTATCCAGACCCGGTCTTGTATTTTGGCTGCCGGCCCCGACAAAAGTATAGTTACCAAGGTTAAAATTATTACGGCTGATATACGTGGAGTCAATGTCGCCGCTGACTTTCACGTTTTGCACTGCGGCAAATGCTGGAGCGGCCATGAAGGCCGCCAAGGCAACCGCCAACAAAACTTTATTTCTCATGATGTTCCTCCCAAGAAGTGAGCGCAAATTGCGCCCTAAAACAATGACATATATATATTCTAGGATCTATTGGCCTAGGAAAATACAACATAGACCCCTTTAGATGATTCCGACCGTTGCTATCTCCTCCCTCCTTTCTAAGGTCATGATTGAAATCACCAGGGTGGAAAAGTGTTTCAATTGTGCCATGCCCCCATGCCTGTGTCAAGAAAATTTTAATAAAAGTTTCATCAAATTTTAATCTAAGGGAAACTTGGCAGGGTCATCGTAGGTGAAGGAGCAGGTGTCTTCATTGTATTCATGCAGCTTGGGGAGGACCAAATCCCTTTCCTGGGAGTCTTTATTGCCTTCGAGATGGCGCTTAAACTCGGCGCTAAACGTCTTGATAATGCTGGGGATGAGAATGGACTCTTGGGTGGGCAGAAAACAACGGGTCTGATTGGTGCAGCGGCCGCTGATCTCAAAGATCGCCTCCACATCATCTTGACTGCCCTGCCCAAATTCAATTTTCTTAAGGTATTCCGTAATTTGAGCAGTGCCGCGATTACACGGGACGCATTGGCCGCAGGAACTTTTGGCCAGGAAATTGCTGAATTTAAGCGCCGCCTGCACCATGCAGGCGCTGTCATCATAGACAATAAAACCCGCAGACCCCAAACCGCCGCCGGCTTTCTTTAAAGAGCCGAAATCAAGTGGCGTATCAAAACGTTCCGGTGTCACCACCCCGCTGGCCACACCTGAAAATACGGCTTTAAAGGGAAATTTATCCGCTGGACCTCCAGCAATCTCATAAAGAAGTTGTTTAAGGGTCACTTTGCCGGCCGGCACTTCATAGACCCCCGGACGTTTAACGTCCCCGCACACCGTGCACATCACTGTGCCAGGGGTATCTTCCGAACCGACAGACTTAAAATCATCCGCCCCTTTCCTTAATATGTAGACAGCCTGGCAAAAGCTTTCCACATTATTAACACAGGTTGGATTAGGTGAATTGGGCTGAAAATTGATCCCCTGGATAAAAGGCGGGATATTGCGCGGCATGGGATAACGGCCGTCAATGGATTCAATCAGGCCTTTTTCTTCGCCAAAAAGGTATTCATCCGGCCCCAAGTGGATTTTAATCGACCCCTTGGGAACCACCCCGGCCTCTTCCATTTCTTTACGGGCGGAAAACAGGCGATGGACCTGGGGTTTATATTTTTTCTTGATGCCGACATAAGCCTCTTTGGCGCCGATGGCGTAAATGGCGATGGCCATGCCTTCGAATAAATGATAGGGATTTTTGAGAATATTGTAGCGGTCTTTATAGGTGCCGGGCTCACCTTCGGAAAAATTGCAGGCGACATATTTGGTGGGACAAGGCTCATTGCGCACCCCGCCCCATTTAATGGCGGTCGGAAAACCGGCGCCCCCGCGGCCGCGCAAATTCGCCTTCTTGATCTGTGCGATCACATCCGCCGGGGACATGGACAAAGCGCGTTTATAGGCCAGGCCGCCGCCTTGCGCGGTATAATCGCTTAAAGAATTCAGCGGTTTTAAATCAGTGGGTAATAATCGACGGCATTCGAATGGGTGCATATCATCCCTCCGCGTGGTTGTGCTTGATGTCACGCCCTTCGACGATATAGATGACTTCTTCGGCGATGTTTGTGGCCAGATCCGCGATGCGCTCGAGGTTGTGGGCGATGCGCATGACATGCAAAGCGCGTGGGATGGCCTCTTTTTGCGCCCGCATGAGTTCGGTCAGGTTTTTGAGGATGTGGTCGCCGGCATTATCGACGATATTGTCGCGCTCCAGCACCGCCTGCGCGGCCTGGACGTCTTCATTGACAAAGGCATTAATGCTGTCTTTGAGCATCAGCACGGCATTTTCCCCCATTAATTGCAAATCATCAAGGGGCAGCACCGGCTTGGAAATTAAAAACAGGGCGCTCTCGCACACATTGACGGCATGGTCCGCGATGCGTTCCAGATCTTTGTTCATTTTGACGATCATGATCACCATGCGCAAATCCCGGGCCACCGGCTCATACTGCGCGATCAGCCCCACGCACATTTCATCAATCTCACGGTCATAATCATTGGCCTTGGGCTCCTCGGTATTCATGACCTCCAGGAGCATGACCTCATTCTTGTCCGCCAAACCGCGGATGCTTTTGCTGATCATGTCTTCCACCAGAGCCGCGTCTTCCAGCAAATGGCGTTTTAATTCGATCATTTTTTGGGATAACATAAGCTGTTCCTTTCTATCCAAACCTTCCTGTAAGATACGCTTCCGTCCTCTTGTCCTGCGGCACGGTGAATATCCGCTTTGTGTTCCCGAATTCTATCAAATCCCCCAAATAAAGGAAAGCAGTATAGTCTGAAACGCGCGCGGCCTGGGCCGTATTGTGCGTGACAATGACGATCGAATAATTGGATTTTAATTCCGCGATCAATTCTTCGATCTTGGCGGTGGCGATGGGGTCGAGCGCCGAACAGGGCTCGTCAAAAAGGATCACCTGGGGCTTGACCGCCAGGGTGCGGGCAATGCACAGCCGCTGCTGCTGCCCGCCGGACAATGAATACGCCGACTCTTGCAAGCGGTCCTTGACCTCTTCCCAAAGGGCCGCTTTTTTCAGGCTGTCTTCCACCACGCCGTCGATGTGGCCGCGGCCATTGATGCCCTGGATCTTGAGCCCATAAGCGATGTTGTCATAAATGCTTTTGGGAAAAGGATTGGGCCTCTGGAACACCATGCCGATCTGCCGGCGCAAGTCCGTTACATCCAGGCGCGGCGTATAAAGGTCCTGGCCCTTATACAATATTTTTCCTTCATAACGAAACGTTAAAATCAAATCATTCATGCGGTTCAGGCAGCGGATCAGCGTGCTCTTGCCGCAGCCCGACGGGCCCATCAGCGAGGTCACGGTACGGGGGAGGATCTTAAGGTCAATGGTCTTTAAAACTTGCTTATGGCCGTAAAAAGAACTCAAATTTTGTATGTCAAAAACCGCGTCTTCCATCTTACCACCTTGTTTGACGTTTATAGCGCAAATAAATCGCCGCCGCGTTCATCAATAATGTGATCAAAAGCAAAACCACAATGCCGGCCGCGGCACAGGCGAGGAACCCTTTTTGTGGACGGGAAACCCAGTTGAAAATCTGTATGGGCAGGACCGTAAAGGCCTCAAACAACCCGGAAAATGATACCTGAACAAACGGGAAATGCGAAGAAAAACTTACCGGACTTTGCGGCAAAAACGGGATATAGGTCAAAGCGCCTATGGTGATCAACGGGGCGGTCTCCCCGACGGCCCGGGACATGGCCAGAATAATGCCGGTCAAAATATTGCCGAAGGCCATGGGCAGGACCTGGCCGCTGACGGTCTGCCATTTGGTGGCCCCCAGCGCGTAGGAGGCTTCCCGCAAAGAGGAAGGGACGGCGCGCAGGGCCTCGCGGGTGGACAAAATGACGACCGGCAGGATCAAAAGGGCCAAAGTCATGCCGCCGGCCAAAACGCTGCGGTCCAAATGCATGAACCGCACAAAAATCCCCAGTCCCAACAGGCCATAAATGATCGAAGGGACCCCGGCCAGATTGGCCACATTGATCTCGATAAAGTCGGTGAGTTTATTCTTGCGCGCGTACTCTTCCAGGTAAATCCCGGACCCGATGCCGATGGGAATGGCCAAAATGGCGGTGGTAAACATGAGCCAGACCGTGCCCACCCAGGCCGACAGGATGCCTGCGGACTCCGGTTTGCGCGACGGATAACTGGCCAGGAAATGCCAGTTGAGTTTGCCCCAGCCGTCGCTGCATACGTCCCAGAGTAAAACAGCCAGGACCACCAGGCCCGACATAGTCGCTATAAACCCGATTACGGCAAACATTCTATCTAAATATTTATTCATTTATTGGTACAC
>JACQQW010000290.1 GCA_016206745.1 Candidatus Omnitrophota bacterium
GGCTCTGGCACAACACTTGTTGCAGCTCAATCCCTGAATCGTAATTGGATTGGAATTGATCAATCGGATGCGGCAATCAAAGTTACTCAAAAAAGATTAGCGGATTTTTCCAGTAATTTATTTTCAAAGGTTGAATATGAGCGGTTGCAGCAAGAGACGTTTCCGATTTTAGTCAATAATCCTCAGGAAGCAATACTGTTGTGAGGGATCGATCAGCTTCAGTGAGGATCCAAAATTTAGTTCCATTGTCTCCCCTATAGATTGATAATAATCTGAATTCTTTTTTAAGCGAATGTTCGTTTTCATTTTGTTCTTCTTTAGAGGTTTCACCCCAATCGCCGGCAACATGACGATCCAATGCTTTCAATATATCTTCGGAGGTTAGCTTTGAGAGAGCATTGGGTGTAGCGATAGTTTGGCCAAGGGAGAATTTTGCATATTTTTTGTTAGACAAAACACCAGCTTTTAAATTCATATAATTTTTCCTTTCAGTTATTTCATCCTATCCAATGTTCTATACCCAATCGCCTCGGCCAGATGAATGGGGGTGATGTCGTCCCGGTTTTCCAGATCCGCGATGGTGCGGGCCACCTTCAGGATTTTGTCATGGCCGCGGGCGGAGAAGCCCAGGGTGTCCATGGCCTGTTTGAGTAAACCGCTGCATTCTTCATCTAAAAAGCAATGGGTTTTTATCAATGCGGCGGACATTTGCGCATTGGCATGGACATTGTCCTGGTCCTCAAACCGCCGGCGTTGTATGGCGCGGCTTTGAGTGGCGCGTTTTTTGATGGCGGCGGAGGGTTCCGCCGGCGACGCGCAGGCAAACATGTCCGCGGTCTTAAGCGCCGGGGCTTCCAGGTGTATGTCGATGCGGTCCAGCAGGGGCCCGGAAATTTTATTCAGGTAACGTTCCACCTGGATCGGGGAACAAGAGCAGGGTTTTTTACCGCCCATGCGAAAGCCGCAGGGGCAAGGGTTCATGGAAGCCACCAACATGAACTTGGCCGGGAATTTCAGGCTGCGCGAAGCCCGCGCGATGGTGACGCAATGGTCTTCCAGAGGCTGGCGCAATACTTCCAGCGCGTGGCGGCTGAATTCAGGGAGTTCATCGAGGAAAAGGACGCCATTATGCGCCAGGGACACCTCCCCCGGCCTCGGGGAGGAACCGCCGCCGACCAAGGCAATGTCGGAAGCGGTATGATGCGGGCAGCGGAAGGGCCGTTCGTGTTTGATGCCGGTAAAATTCAAAATACCGGCCACCGAGTGGATTTTAGTGGCTTCCAGGGCCTCCTGGAAGGACATGTCCGGGAGTATCCCGGCCATGCGCTTGGCCATCATGGTTTTTCCGCTTCCCGGCGGGCCGATCAAAAGCACATTGTGTCCTCCTGCGGCGGCGACCTCCAGGCCGCGTCTGACATGGGCCTGGCCTTTGACATCACAAAAGTCCAGGCAGGCCAAACGGCGGGGCGCGGGAGGATTAGTCCCTATTTCCAGCGGCAGGATGGAACTAGGGTCGTTTAAAAAATGCAGGACTTCTTTCAGGTGCTTGACCGGGTAAACGGGCACACTTTGGGCCAGGGCGGCTTCCTGGGCATTGGCCGCGGGGACCAGGATCCCGCGGCAGGCCTGGGTGTCCGCGGCCATGGCAAAGGCAAGGGCGCCGTTGACCGGTAAAATGGTCCCATCCAGGGACAATTCTCCCAGAAAAGCATAACGGGAAATCAATTCCATCCCAATATGACCGTCTGCCGCCAGGATGCTTAGAGCGATGGCCAGATCAAAAGCCGGTCCTTGTTTTTTAGTGTCTGCCGGGGAGAGGTTGATGGTCACGCGGCAGGCTGGAAAGGGGTAGCCGCTGTTTTTAATGGCCGGACGCACCCGGTCCCGGCTTTCTTTGACCGCATTGTCCGGGAGGCCGACAATATTAAATGAAGGCAGTCCCGGGGCAATATCGGCCTCAATGGTAATGGGATAGGCATCCACGCCGGCAATGCCAAAGGAAAAGACTTTTGAAAACACGTTAAGAAACGGGGGAGTTAATGGAAAATCAGCGGCTTTCGGGGGAAAGCTTTGCTTGCTTTTTTAAAGACTGCGCATATAATGTAACCTAACAAAAATTTACCATCCCGTCAATATTTTTTATGGACCATCATTTTTGGCCTGCGATTGCGCATAATCGCATTTTTATCATCACATTGACTGTCTGGCTCCTGGCGCAGGCGGCCAAGGTATTGGTCGGTTTTTTTGTTGAGAAACGGTTTAATTTCCGCTGGTTTATCGGGACCGGCGGCATGCCCTCCAGCCATGCGGCAGGGGCTTCCGCGATGGCGACCTGTGTGGGGCTTGACCAGGGGTTTAATTCGGTGATTTTTGCCGTGGCCGCGTGTTTTGCCATGGTGACCATGTTTGACGCGCAAGGGGTGCGCCGGGCCACCGGTCAGCAGGCGACCATCCTTAATAAAATGATGGATGACATTTACTGGAAGGGCCAAATTGAAGAAGAACGGCTCAAGGAATTGATCGGCCATACGCCGGTTCAGGTCCTGGCCGGTTTTATTTTCGGGATTGTGTGCGCAGTTATTTTGTATTAAATGTTTTATTCCCCTTCCCTTGTGGGAGGGGTCAGGGGAGGGGTTGTTTATGAATCGTTGGGTCATTATGGCGGGTGCAACGGTGATATTAGGGGGCATTGGTTTAGGCATTGCCTCCATGCGCAACTCCGGCGGCGGGGGACAGGCTGGTGCGTCGGCACCGGTGAAGCAGTTATTGGAAGAGGCGGTCCAATATGAGGCCAACGGAGACAAGATCAAGATCAAAGACGTTTACGAAAAGATCGTTACAGACCATCCCGATTATGACAAGGTCGAAGAAGTCCAGGAGAAGTTGGGCCAATTGAACCTGGCCATTATTACTTCTAATACAGCAACGCCGCAAACGATCATGCATGAAGTGGTGCCCGGAGATTCTTTGGGTAAATTGGCCGGACAATACAATACCACCAAAGAATTGATCAAGAAAAGCAATGGTTTAAAAAGCGATGTCATCCGTGTGGGGCAGAAATTGCGGATCTGGAATGCGGCCTTTAATGTGCTGGTTAAAAAAGGCCAGAATATTTTGCAAGTAAAAATAGGCGATGAGGTTGTGAAAATTTACCGTGTTTCAACCGGGGCCAATAATATCACGCCTGCGGGCACATTTAAAATCGCCAGTAAATTGGTCAATCCCGTGTGGTTTAGACCGGGCGGCGCCCCGGTGCCTGCGGAAAGCCCGGAAAATGTTTTGGGCACCCGCTGGATGGGCTTTGATACGGACCCGCATTACGGGATCCACGGCACCACCGATCCGGACAAAATCGGCCAGCAAGTGACCGCCGGATGCGTGCGCATGCGCAACCCCGAGGTCGAAGAACTGTTTGACCTTTTACCCATCGGCACACCGGTGGCCATCCAGGATTGAATTATGGGGACAGAATTATGGGGACACGTACCTAATCTAATAAATTTCTGTATTTAACAAATTTCTGAATTAGGTACGTGTCCCCA
>JACQQW010000281.1 GCA_016206745.1 Candidatus Omnitrophota bacterium
AATCACCGCTTTTATCGTGGAAACCAGCGCGCCGGGCATTGAAAAAATCCACCGCTGCCAATTCATGGGCCTGCATGGCATTCAAAACGGCCTGATTCATTTTAAGAACGTGAAAGTCCCCCGGGAAAACATCATCCTGGGCGAGGGGGAAGGCTTGAAGCTGGCTTTAATGACGCTCAATACCGGCCGCCTGACCTTGCCTGCCGCCTCCGTGGGGATCGGCAAGTGGTGTTTGAACGTGGCCCGGCAATGGTCTGTTAAACGCCAGCAATGGGGGGCGTCCATCGGTGAACATGAAGCCATCGCTTTAAAATTAAGTTATATCGCCGGCCATACCTTTGCCATGGACGCGGTCACCTGGCTGTGCTCCGCCATGGCGGACAACCATAAACTGGACATTCGCCTGGAAGCGGCCATTGCCAAATATTTTTGCACCGAAGTTTCCTGGAAGGTCGTGGACGAAACTTTACAAATCCGCGGCGGCAGCGGTTATGAAACCGCTTCGTCGCTGGCCAAGCGCGGGGTGGATTATTGGCCGGTGGAGCGCGTCCTGCGCGACGTGCGCATCAACCGCATCATCGAGGGCACCAGCGAAATCATGCATTTATTCATTGCCCGTGAAGCGCTGGACCCGCATTTATCCAAAATCAAACCGTTAATCAGCGGGAAGACGGCCATTGACAAAAAGATCAGCGCGGCCCTTTCCATGGTTGGTCATTATGCCGGCTGGTATCCAAAATTATGGCTGCCTTCGTTCGCGGGAAGTGAAATTGCCGCTTTGCCCAAACCGCTCGACGCGCATATGATCCATGTCCAGCAAGCCAGCAAGCGCCTGGCCCGGTACACCTTTCATCAAATGGCCAGGTACCAGCAGAAATTGGAAAGCAAACAGAGCATTCTTAGCCGCGTCGTTGATGTGGGCACGGACCTGTTCGCCATGTCCTGTGCCTGCTCCTATGCTGCCATGCTGGCGAAGAATGGCCAGAGCAATGCGGTTGATTTGGCGGACAATTTTTGCATGGATGCCCGGGCCCGCATTGAGGCTTTGCTGCGGGAAGGGTGCTGTAACCATGACCGCCAGAAACTAAGAATTGCAAAAAAAGTTTTGGCCAAAGAGTTTGAATGGATGGAGAATCAAATCATAAAATGAACGCTTTGCCGTCGCATTTTAATAAACTGTCGATTTTAAAACAAGTCCCCATCTTTGAAGGGCTCAACTGGTTTGAATTAAACCGCATTGCCCGGCGGACGGAATTGGTCGAATTTAATAAAGGCGACTGCATTTGCAAACAAGGGGCGCCCGCGGACGCTTTTTACGCTTTGGTTGCCGGACGGGCCCATTCCTTCCGGCTCAATGCCCTCGGCCAAAAAGAAGAAGACGCTTTTATTTTGCGCGGCATGCACTTTGGCATCATCTCCACACTCACCGGTGAAAACCATTCCAGCACCTATGAAGCCATCAACGACTCTGTTATCCTTAAAATTGACAAAAATGATTTTTCCACCCTTCTGAAATCAACGCCCAAACTGGCGGTGTCTTTAAGTCAAAGCCTGTCCCAACGCATCCGCAAACACGTGACCCGCACGCGCGACACTCAGGAAAGCACCATCATCGCCGTATACGCGCCTTTAAAGGATTCCGGCAGTTCTACATACGCGGCCAATTTGGCCCTGCATTTACGGGAACAGAGTGATAAAAAAGTTTTATTATTGACCTTCTCCTCGGACCAGAATGACCAGAGGATCAACCTAGCCGATATTGTTTACGACCACCATAAAATCCTTCAAAGCATTATTAAAGGCAAGTTACCGGTGGATGTTTTAAGCGTCAAGTTTGATGCCGCCAACAGCGCCGTATTAAACCGGATCAGCCAGTTTATCAGTGCCCCGGTCAATGATTACAACTATATTATCCTCGATTTGCCCAATCAAATCGACGATGTGGTCATGAAAACTTTGGTCCAGTCGGACATTGTCCATTTGGTGACCATGGACCGGGAGAAAGACCTGGAAATGACCCGTTTGGTCATTGACCGCCTGATCGCGGCCCTTAAAGACAGGTTTCACGCGGACAATATCCAGGTCCTGATCAGCGGCATGAATTCCGGCCAGCGTATGACCCATGAAGACATTCAAAGGGTGCTTAATTATGAAGTGTTTATGGTCCTGCCGCATTTAAACCCGTCTGAATATAATTCTACGCGGGTAGACGATGGATTTTCATTGGTGGAAGTGTCCAGGGACACGGAATACGCGCAGGTGATTTACCGCTTGTCCCGGCGTATCAGCGGGGTCATGGTGGGGTTGGTCTTAGGCGGCGGCGCGGCCCTGGGGATGGCGCATATCGGGGTGATCCGCGCGCTTGAGCGCGAGGGTATTCCCATTGACATTGTCGTCGGCAGCAGCATGGGCGCCTTGATCGGGAGCCTTTGGGCGGCGGGGTATAAAGGGGAGGAATTGGAAAAGTTCGGCCGGGAATTTGAGAAAAAATCCGCCATGTTGAAGGTCTTTGACCCTATCCTGCCGGTATCAGGCCTAGTCGGAGGGGAAGGGATACGGATATGGCTTAAAGGCAAATTGCATAACAAGACTTTTCATGAAACCAAAATCCCTTTACGGATTGTGGCCTATGATTTGATGCACCGCAAGGAAATCATCATTGACCACGGCAACTTGGTGGAAGCGGTGCGCAAAAGCGTGGCCATCCCCGGCGTCATTAAACCGGTCATGGAAACAAATCAAATGATCATTGACGGCGGGGTCTTGAACCCATTGCCCACCAATGTGCTGGTGGACATGGGCATCAAGAAAGTCATTGCCGTTAATGTGCTGCAGTCGCCGCAGGACGTGGCCTACAATTCCGAATTGGAAAAAGAGCATGTCCGCCAGCAGGCGCAAATCCCATTTGCCAAGCATCCGATCAGGTTTACCAGTTTTCACCTGGCCCGTTTGCTGGGCAAGGCCTTTACCCCCAATGTGGCGGACATCATCGTGCGCACCTTGCAGGCCAGCGAATATATTTTGGCCGAAGCCAGTGAAAAACAGGCGGACGTGGTCATCCGTCCTGATTTGCGCGGCATCAACTGGTTTGAACTCTACGAGGTCAATAATCTGATCAAACGTGGCGAAGAATCCGCCGCTAAAGCAATCCCCGCCATCAAAGAATTGGTCAAAAAGTAATCCCGCCTAGCCGGATTTCATAGATGATTACTTAAAACATTTAACAGGCTCTTTGAAGTTTTGGGTGGGTAATAAGAGCCGAAAGAAAAGATTCTTAAAACAGGGTTAAAGATAGTTGACTAAGGGCAAGAAATCGGGTATATTTTAACTATGAAAACGTTTAAGAATAATACAGTTGTTAGGGAAGGGGCGGCCTTGCTAAGATTTTTGAAGCAAACCAGGCAGGGTAAATATGCTAAGATTGACGAAAGCTCTTTGGGGTATGCCCGTATAAAGGAAGAGCGGGAGCATATTGATTCCCTAACTGAAACGTATTATTACAG
>JACQQW010000291.1 GCA_016206745.1 Candidatus Omnitrophota bacterium
GAATAATTCGCCGCAGCCGCTTAAAGAGGAAACCCAGGCGCGGGACTTTAACCAAATGCAGGAGTTCCTTCAGCAGGAAAATGAGCGGGTAAAAGCCATTAAGATCTTGAACCTGGATCTGGAACATGCCAACCTGGAATTAAAGAAAAAAGAAATTGAAGTCAAACTGGCGGAATTAAATAAAACCGGCGTGGCGGTCAATCTTTCCTCAAACCCAGGGAGCCCTTCGATGGGTGTATCCGGTATTTTTGTCAGTGGCACTGACCGCTGGGCCCTGATGAATATCGACGGAGTGCGTGTTCAAGTTAAGCCGGGGCAGGCGATGCGGGATGGCATGGTCATTAAAGAGATCAATGCGGATGCCGTCATCGTGCGCCACCGTGATGCCAGGAAGGAGACCATTTATGTCCAATGACCGTTTAGGCCATATCCTTTTGCGGCAGGGCCTGATTGACCGTCAGAAACTTGATTTTTGCCTGAACATTCAAAGGAACAATGGCGGGGAGCGCATCGGCCGTGTGCTTAAGCATTATGATTTTATCAATGAAGAACACATCGCCGGCTCTTTGGCCGTGCAAGCCGGATGGGAAATGCACCGGGGAGATTATAAACCGGATGAAGACATGATTGCCTTGTTTGGGCTGCCGTTTTTGATGGAGAAAATGATTTACCCGGCCAGCACGCAAAACGGGACCGTATTTATTTTGTCCCGCACGGATGACATGGCCGCCACCGACGCCATCCAGGCCCGCTTAAATGCCAGGGCCCAGTTGCGGATCGCCCCTGAATGGCGCTTGCGCCAGGCCCTGGAAACGCTCGCTGCCCGGGAAATGGGGCCTAAAACTAAATATGCTTTGGCTGAAGATAATTTAGCCGATTGGCTGGATGGAACATTTAATTTGGCCATTGCCCGGGGCGCCACGGACATTCATATTGAACCGTCCCCCAAGGCCGTGGAAATCCGCTTGCGTATCGACGGAATTTTATGCTTCCTGGATTCCCTGCGCCTGGAACATTTGCCGAGGCTGGCCAATATTATTTTCCATAAGGCCCAAGTGACGGTCAGTGATTTCAGGCATTTTCACGATGCCCGCTTCAGCCACATGTATTTAGACCGTTGGGTGGACATCCGGGTGTCCCATATTCCTTCGGTGAACGGCCCTTCACTGGTTTTACGTTTATTGGACAAGGCCAAGGCGGCCATGGCCTTAACAGAGCTGGGATACGGGCAAAGGCAGTGGGAATCGATCCAAACCAATTTAATGCGGCCGCAAGGCATTACTTTGATCGCCGGTCCCACCGGTTGCGGCAAGACCACGACCTTGTATGCCATGCTCAACCATTTAAAATCCATCACCCGGAAGATCGTCGCCATTGAAGACCCGGTGGAGATGCATTTGCCTTTAATGATCCAGGTGCAGACCAATGACAAGCGCGGCATCAGCTTTGGCCATGCGGTAAGGTCTTTTTTACGGCATGATCCGGATGTCATTCTCATTGGAGAAATTCGCGACCGGGAAACCGCGCAGGAAGCCTTGCGCGCGGCCATGACCGGCCATAAAGTGTTGGCCACCCTGCATGCCAATCGCCCGGCGGATGCCATTTTGCGGCTCAATGATCTGGGCGTGCCGTACACGCATATGGCCGGCAATTTATCCATGGTCATTACCCAGCGGTTATTGCGGCGTTTGTGTCCGCGCTGCAAGTCCGGCCGGCCGGTGGTTAAAATCCAGCTTTTGCCGTATGAGCACAAATATATAGAGAAAGAAGGGCAGGTCATATTTGAGCCGCGTTCCTGCGCCCAATGCCATGCCGGATTCCAGGGCCGTACGGCCGCCGCTGAAGTTTTATCCATCGACCAGGACCTGGGAGCTTTGATCGGAAAAGGAGACATCATGGGCCTGCAGGAGCGCCTTAGTCAAAATACGGAATATATCACTTTATTTGATGATGCCCGGCGTTTGATCAAACAAGGCGTGAGCAGTATTCAAGAATCGGTGAGGGTATTGGGATGATCCGCACATTGTCCATGGCCGCATTAGCGCGGTTCTTTGAAGATTTTTATAATATGCACACCGCCGGTATGGGTACGGGGGAGATACTGGGTTCTTTAAAAGAAACGACCAAAGAACCAAGGGTAAACGGTGTTTTATCGATGCTGGAACAAAAAGTACGCGAAGGCCGTTCGCTGGCTGAAGTCCTTGCGCACAGCGGCGCCTTTCCTTCGATTACCGCGCCCACCTTGTACGCCGGAGAACGCGCCGGTAAATTACAAGAGTCTCTTTTGGCATTGAGCGTCCATTTTCGCCGGGCAGGGGAAATACACAGTAAGTTGGCCAATGCGTTCGTTTACCCCTCGATCGTGTTCATTGTTTTACTGGCCGTGATGTTTTTTATAGGCCTGCGGGTGGTCCCTCAATTGCAGGATTTGCTGCCGGCGCAAGCAATGGAGCAGGGGCCCACGCGATGGGTGCTGGCCGCAAGCATGGGATTGCGCGCGTCGTGGTTTTTTATTTTAATGGCGGTTGCGGGCGCGGCCGCCGCAATTATGGTCTATCGCAAAAAGGACAGAGAGGGTTTTCAACGCTGGCTTTATCAATGGCCTTTGGCCGGCGGTGTGGTCAAAGAATTAGACCTGGCGCAGTATTTGTTCAATTGCTCGATCTTATTAAAAAGCGGCGTGCCTTTACTGACGGCCATTGAAGAACTGAACACCATGCATCCGGGAGAGGTAAGCAAACATTTTTTTAAATGCCGGGACTATATGTTCGGCGGCATGGCGTTTTGGGAAGCGGTCCATAAAGATAAATTTTTTTCAATGGCAATGGTTTTTATGCTGCGCCGGGGAGAAGAGATGGGGCGGCTGGAAGAATATTGCTTAAATTTGGCGGAATATTTGAATAAACGCGCCGCGGCGGGAATGGAGGCCTTGGTCCACTGGGTACAGCCGGTATTATTGGCTTTGGCGGGATTATTTCTGGCAGTGGTCGCGTTCGCGTTTTTGGGGCCGATTTACGGCAGTTTAACTAAAATAGCAGGGGGATAAAAACAAGGAGGAGGAGAACATGAACAAAAAACGTTTTAATTCCAATCAAGGCTTTTCATTAGTGGAGCTGGCCATTGGGCTGGCAGTGGTCACCATCTTGATCCTGGCCATTTCCACGTCCTCGGGCATCCGTGACAATGCCCGGGTGCAATCAGCAGCCGGCAGTGTGCAGACCCTGCGCTGTGCCGCGGAAAACTATTTGGCTGCGGGTAAGTTGAATTACGCCGGCCTGACCATTGACGCTTTAAAAACAGCGGAGTTATTGCCGGCAAATTTTACGGGCAGCAGCGCCAACCCCTGGGGAGGCGACTTTATTATCGCGGCCAACGCCAATAATACCCGTTTTGACATTAGCTTGGGTGGTTTGCCCAAGACGGACGCGGACAAATTAACGGCGTATTTTACCAACAGCGCCAATGCCGCGGCTTATGATGAAAGTCAAAACGCATGGACCGTTACGTTTTAACACCAAAGATTCCCCCCTGCACCATATGGTGCAGGGGGGTTAGGGGAGGGGGAAGCATTCTTGGATAATAGGGGCTTCTCTTTGATTGAATTGTCGATTGCCATGGGAGCCATCGCCGTTTTGGCCACGGCGATGCTTCCCGCGGCCATCCGTTCGCTTGAAATTAAGGCCGGGGAAAAGACCGTCACGGAAGTGGCCATCATCCAGGAGGCGGCGCGTAAATTCCGCAATGAGCAGAAATCCTGGCCGGCAAGCCTTGTCCAAATGCAAACTTTGCAGTATTTGGCCCCGCAATGGTCTTTATTAAACCCCTGGAATGACCCTTATCAAATCAGTTCCAACGCCAATACCTTCTCGGTCGCCGCAATTGTGCCGGATAATTTAGTGTCGATGCTGGCGTTTCGCCTGCCGCAGGCATCTGTCGACGGCCAGAAGGTCACCAGTGTCATCGGCACGGCAGGGACCGGAACTACGATACCCACCGGGGTGATTGTGGCCTGGTCCGGGACCATTGCCGATATTCCGTCAGGTTGGGGGCTGTGTGACGGCACCAATGGCGCTCCGGATTTGCGGGACAAATTTATTGTGGGCGCGAGGCAAGACGCGCAGGGCGTGGCTAAAAGCAATGTCACAGGAGCATTGACCCAAAGCGGCGGGACCATCACCCATAATCATGCCGGCACTACAGGCAGCCATACTTTGACTGCGGCCCAAATCCCGCCCGCGCAAATTACTTTGCCCATGTTTTCACCGAATCAGGCCAGCCCCAATGCTCCGACCATACAAAGGGGGCAAAATCCGGCGGACGGCTCCTTGACGTTAAGCACCAATGGCGGCGGGCAGGGGCATACGCATACGATTCCCTCAGACTATCATGTGCCGCCGTATTATGC
>JACQQW010000008.1 GCA_016206745.1 Candidatus Omnitrophota bacterium
GTTATAAAACGGTTGATTACAGACAATACGGATTTAGTTTTGAGAAGGCATGGCAACCCTTTTTTATATAAATTAATTCCAATTGTCATAAATATAATGAGACAGCCCTATCCTGAGATTGAAACTAAAGAAAAGGAGATTCTATTTTATATCCAGAAGGCTGAAAAAGATTATCAAGAAGTTTTTAATCTTAGAATACCTGAATTAAAAAGACATGTTGAAGATACCTTAACCCTTCGGCATCAAGAACGAATAGAAAAATTAGGTAAAATATGTTTTGAATATAGAGATACTTTTGGCCTCACCTTGGAAACAATTATTTTAGTGATGGTAAAATCCGGTCTTCCTGAGGGGGAACATTTAGCTATAAGAAAAGAATTTCACAATCATATGGAAGAGCAGCGTAATCGCTCCCGCGCTTCCAGTAAAATGACCGGCGATGTGTTCGCGGATTCCGGCGTTGAGCTTGATGTGCCCAAGACCGAGTTTTTAGGTTATAAAGACATGAAGGCCCAGGCGCGGGTGCTCAAGGTCTTGAGTGAAGGCCAAAGGGTCCGGGTGGTTTTGGACCGCACGCCATTTTACGCCGAGTCCGGCGGGCAGGTGGGAGACACGGGGTTTATTGATACGGACCGGGCACGCATGCGCGTGGAAGACACGCAAAAAGCCAATGATATTTCTGTCCATTCCGGGGTGATGGAACAGGGGCAATTCAATGAAGGCGACCAAGCCGCGGCGCAAGTCGACGCGGACCGCCGCCTGGCCATCATGCGCAACCACACGGCGACCCATTTGCTGCAGGCCGCCTTGCGGGAAGTCTTGGGGACGCACATCAAACAGCAGGGATCATTGGTGGCGCAGGAGCGTTTGCGTTTTGATTTTGCGCATCCTTGTGCCGTGAAGCCGGAAGAGCTCCAGAAAATCGAAAATCGCATTAACCAGTTTATCGGCAACGCGGATGAGGTCAAGACGGAAATCTTGCCGCTGGAGGAAGCCAAACAAAAAGGGGCATTGGCATTTTTCGCGGAAAAGTACGGCAATATGGTAAGGGTCGTTTCCATCGGCGATTATTCCAGGGAATTTTGCGGGGGGACGCATTTGTCTTCAACGGCCCAAGCGGAAGCTATCAAGATTATCGGCGAAGGGTCGGTGGCCCAGGGCATACGCCGCATTGAAGCGGTAAGCGGCAAAGCCAATGTGGCGAGAATGGCGCGGCAAAAAGAGCAGGAAGAACTGGCCAAAGAACAGGCCCGGCGTTTGAAAGAAATGGAAAAAGAGCGGCAAAACCAGCGTTTTGAACAAAGCAAGTCCCAGATCGACCATATTGTCCAGGGCGCCGTGAACATTAAAGGGATCACGTTCATCAGCCATGTCTTCAAAGACGTGGACATGCTTTTATTGCGTAAATTGTCCGATGTATTGAAACAAAGATTACCGTCGGGTGTCTTTGTTCTCGGGGCTAGGACCCAACAGGACGCTTCCGTGGTCGTGTCCGTGACCGATGACCTGGTGGCCAAAGGGGTCAAGGCCAATGACATTATCGGGCGCATTGCCCCGCTGTTCGGTGCCAGCGGCGGCGGCAGGCCGCATTTGGCCCAGGCCGGCAGCAAAGAGCCGCAGAAATTGGAATCCGCGCTGGCACAGGCCAAGGACATGATTGCCCTATGAAACTCATCAAACAAACCGGGAAAAACATCGAGAAGCTGTACAACCGCCATTTGTCCCTGCGTAAAAAGACCGTGGAAGAAAAAGTGCGCGCCATCATTGATGGCGTGCGTTTAAACGGTGATGAGTCCCTGGTTAAATATACCCGCCGTTTCGACAGGGTCAAATTAACGGCGCGGCAATTCAAGGTGGCGGAAGGCGAAATTTCCAGCGCCTTTCAAAACATCACGCCGGAATTTGTCGGCCATCTCAAAGCTATTATCAACAATGTTTCCAGTTATTATAAGAAACAAGTCCACAAGCCCTGCAAAGTCAAAGGGCATGACGGGATTTTGCTCAAGGAAGAGATCCGGGCGCTGGATTCCGTAGGCATTTATATACCAGCGGGGACGGCGCCGCTGGTGTCCTCCGTCTACATGACCGCGGTCCCGGCAATCATCGCCGGGGTCAGGCGCGTGGTCATTGTCACGCCGCCCAATAAAGAAGGGAACGTCAACCCGTATATTTTGGCCGTGGCCAATTTATTGAAGGTCAATGAAATTTATAAATTGGGCGGCGCCCAGGCCATTGCCGCCCTGGCGCTGGGTACAAAAACGGTCCCGAAAGTCGATAAAATTATCGGCCCCGGCAATATGTATGTCACCGAGGCCAAACGCCAATTGTTTGGGTATGTCGACATTGACATGCTGGCCGGCCCCACGGAATTGGTGGTCATTGCCAACCGCCACAGCAACGTGGAATTTGTGGTCGCGGACCTGGAAGCCCAGATGGAACACGTGGGCGGCATGTCGATTTTATTGTCGACGTCCCGGCAATTGATCAAGCAGGTCAGGGGCCGTGTGGTCAACGGGTATTGCATCTTATGTAAAAACATCGACGAAGCGGTGGATATCGCCAATCGCATCGCGCCGGAGCACGCGCAGATCATGACCAACAATCCTAGTGTTATTGCCAAGAAAATCCGCCACGCGGGCGCGCTTTTCCTGGGCCCCTACAGCCCGACGGCCCTGGGCGATTATGCCGCCGGCCCCAGCCATGTGCTGCCGACCATGGGCACGGCCCGGTTTTTTTCCGGGCTTTGTTTGTCCAGTTTTATGAAGAAAAGCCATGTGATCGCCTATTCCAAGCGGGCCCTGGAAAAGATCCGCGAGCCCCTGGAAAAAGTGGCGCACTTAGAAGGCATGGCCAAACACGCGGATTCAGTCAATGTGAGGTTTAAGTGAAGGAGGATAAATATGTTGATTGAATATGTAGAAGCTGCAATGCATCATGCCAAATATGAGCTTTTGTCTGACCAGAAAAAGTACTATGGCGAAATTCCCCAGTGCAAAGGAGTTTATGCCAGCGCAAAAAATTTAGAAGAATGTCGTAAAGAACTAGCTGAAGTTTTAGAAGAATGGGTGCTTGTGCGGGTTTACCGTCATTTACGACTGCCTGTTTTCGATGGGATCAGATTGTCCGTGAAGGAACCCGTCTGATGCCTCGATTTGGCCCGGTTAAACGCAAGGATTTAATTGGTTACTTCAAACGTTTGGGGTTTTCTGGGCCATTTTCCGGTGGAAAGCACCAATTTATGATCAAAGATGACCTGGTGCTGCATGTTCCAAACCCGCATGAGGGGGACATTGGCCGGGATTTGTTATCACGTATTTTGAAGCAGGCAAGCATCACTAAACAAGAGTGGGAAAAATTATAAGGATACACTATGGAACGAAAAGCACCAGTTCAACGTAAATCAAATGAAACTCAAATTGATGGCATGCTCAATGTGGACGGAACAGGTAAGACTAATATTAAGACACCGATTGGTCTTTTAAGTCATATGCTGGAATTGTTTGCTTTTCATGGATATTTTGATTTAGATATTGATGTGAAAGGTGACACGCATATTGATATTCACCACACCAATGAAGATATCGGTATTGCTTTAGGGAAGGCTTTTAAGAAGGCCCTAGGGGATGATAAAATCGGGATTAAACGTTTTGGTTCCGCCTTTGCTCCGATGGAAGATACATTGGGACATAGCGTTGTTGATATCAGTGGTCGTGGACATTTGAAATTTAATTATCCTGACAGGGGGATGGATATGACGTCCCAAGCAATTTCAACTAAAGGAATAATAAATACACTAAACCCTCTTTCTTCTGTTAGAGCGCCGGGTGATCAAAAAGATGATTATACTTTTCAACATGTTGAACATTTTATAGATTCTTTTGCAAAACAGTTAGGCGCAAACATTATTATTACTATTAAAAACGCTTCCTTAACTGATCTACATACTATAGCAGAAACAGTCTTTAAATCTTTAGGCCTGGCCCTGGACATGGCCACCACCATCGACCCCCGCCGCGCCGGCAAAGTGCCATCGACTAAGGGGATTATTGACTAATGATCGCCATCATCGACTACGGCATGGGGAATTTGCGCAGTGTGCAGAAGGCCTTTGAGAAGGTGGGGGCACAGGCCATTATTACGCACAGTCCCGCAGACATTATCAAGGCCGACAGGGTGGTTTTGCCCGGCGTCGGGGCCATGGCCCCTGCTGTGCAGAAGATCAATGAATTGGGCTTGATGGATGTCATCCGCAAAATCATCAGGGAGGGTAAGCCGTTTTTGGGCATATGCCTGGGACTGCAATTGCTTTTTGAACGAAGCTGCGAAGGCGGTTATGCCGAGGGTTTAAGGATTTTCAAGGGCACTGTGGAGCGATTCCCACAGGGCAAGATCCCTCACATGGGCTGGAACCAAATCAAGGCCCTTCCCGCTGGGGAAAAGTTGTGCGCCGGCATTGCCGATGGGGAGAATGTGTATTTTTGCCATTCTTATTTCGTGAAACCAACGGACTCAAGTATCGCGGCGACCATGACTAATTACGGCATTGACTATGTGTCGTCGGTGGTGTCGGGTAATGTCTGGGGCGTACAGTTTCACCCCGAAAAAAGCCAGGCGGTGGGCTTAAAAATCTTGGAGAACTTTACAAAACCATGATCCCCATCCCAGCTATCGATTTAAAAAACAATAAAGTGGTCCGTCTCTATAAAGGAAAGTTCGACGAAGCAACGGCGTATGAACTCACGCCGGTGGATGCGGCCCAAAAGTGGATAGACCTGGGGGCCAAGTGGCTGCATGTGGTGGATTTGGACGGCGCCCAAACCGGGGAAATGAAAAATCTCAATTCTATAAAGGAAATTATCAAGAAATTCGGCAATGTCCCCGTTCAAGTGGGCGGCGGGGTCCGGTCCGACGAGGCCATTAAAAAATTGTTGGATCTGGGTGCTGCCAGGGTCATTTTAGGCACCAAGGCCGTGCCGGATGAACGGATAGGGGCTGTTGTAGGGACCATGTGGGAACTTTCCAATGAAGTTTTACAATATGGAGAGGACAAGATTGCGGTCAGTCTGGACTGTTTGGACGGGCATGTGACCCAGCGAGGCTGGACGGAAACATCGCCAAGGAAAGGGACCGACCTGGCCAAGTATTTAGAAAGCGTCGGCATCAAAACGATCATTTATACTGACATTGCCAGGGACGGCACTTTGCAAGGGCCGAATTTTGAGGGCATTATAAGCATATTGGATGAGGTCAATGTCAAGGTGATTGCGTCGGGAGGGATATCTTCATTGCAGGACATGGAAAAACTTAAGACTTTGACATCAAAGAAAGGAAATGTCCTTTGGGGCGCGATCACAGGCAAAGCGATTTATGAAGGTAAACTCGATTTTAAAAAAGCCATGGACATATGCTTAACAAACGCATAATCCCATGCCTCGATGTTAAAGACGGCCGGGTAGTCAAGGGGGTCAATTTTGTTTCCCTGCGCGACGCTGGTGATCCGGTGGATTGCGCCAGGGCTTATGACCAAAGCGGCGCCGATGAGCTGGTGTTTTTGGACATCACAGCGAGTTTCGAGGATCGCAGGACATTTGTTGATGTGGTCCAGCGCGCGGCCGAACAGGTGTTCATGCCTTTGACCGTGGGGGGCGGGATCAGCAATGTGAGCGATATCCGGGCCTTGCTCAATGCGGGCGCGGACAAAGTTTCTCTGAACACCTCAGCAGTGCGCGAACCGGGCCTGGTGCGCCGGGCCGCCAATATGTTCGGCAGCCAGTGCATTGTGGTGGCGATTGATGCCAAACGTGCCGGAAACCGTTGGGAAGTTTTTACGCACGGGGGACGCACATCGACGGGAAAAGACGCCGTCCAATGGGCCAAAGAAGCGCAAAGCGCAGGGGCCGGAGAAATATTATTGACCAGCATGGACGCGGACGGCACCAAGAACGGTTATGACATTCCATTGACCAAAGCCGTGGCCGACGCCGTAAACATCCCGGTGATTGCTTCGGGCGGGGCAGGGGCTTTGGAACATTTCACCCAAGTCTTTACGCAAACCGGCGCGGACGCGGCCTTGGCCGCCTCGGTGTTCCATTATGGGGAAATTTCCATTGGCCAGGTCAAAAAATACCTCAAAGAACAGAAAGTGAATGTGCGATGAGCAAGAAAACAGACTGGGAAACCATTCAAATCACTCCCAGGAATTTATCCAAGCTTAAATTTAATGCGGACGGCCTGGTCCCCGCCATTATCCAGGACCACAAGGACGGGGAGGTCCTGATGCTGGCCTA
>JACQQW010000294.1 GCA_016206745.1 Candidatus Omnitrophota bacterium
GGGGAGGGCTAGGGAGGGGGTGGTTTAAAGATTCAATAATCCTTTCTAAAACCCCATCCCTATTGCTCAACACATCATTATTCCAGAATCTCAATACTTTATATCCCCGTTCTTTAAGCCATTCGTCTCTTATTTTATCTTTCTCGTTATCCGTATGTTGGCCGCCATCAACCTCTATGATCAATCTTTTCTCAAAACAAATAAAATCCACTATAAACTGTCCTATCACTGCTTGTCTGCGAAATTTTAACCCAAGATTTTTTAACCTCAACGCATACCAAAGATGCTTTTCTGCTTCTGTTAAATTGTTTCTTAGTTCTCTGGCTTTCGCCATCAACCCTTTGCTCAATCTCCCCCTCCCCTAACCCCTCCCTCAAGGGGAGGGGAAACAAATTATAATATCTCGCCTAAAACAGTCTGACCATCGATACTCATCAAACGCACAGGCACGAGGCAGTTGTGAAGATCCTGGCCGGATTTGATTTTGACCCGCACATAATGGTCGGTCAAACCGACCCAACAATTGTCTTTGTATTCCTCGCATAAAACTGTCTGCACCGTGCCCAGTAAAGATTCATTGTACAGGCGGCGTTTGCGGGTGGAGAGTTCGCGCAAGACCCGGCTGCGGCGCGCAATGACCGCCGGTGACATGGTTTCCATCCAGCGGCTTTTGGCCATATGCCGCGGGGAATAGCTAAACACATGGATGTAATCGACCGGCGCCCCCCTTAAGAAATCCACAGTGGCTTCAAAACGCCTGTCCGTCTCGCCGGGAAACCCCACAATCACGTCCGTGCCGATGCATATATGCGGCACTTTCGCGCGCGCTTGCCCAATAAAAGCGTTGAATTGTTCAACCGTGTATTTGCGCTTCATGGCCGTAAGAACATCATTGTGCCCGCTTTGCAATGGGATGTGCAAATAACGGCAGAGTTTCCCCTGTCCCATGCGATCAAATAATTCGATAGGAATGGTGGTCGGCTCAATCGAGGAAATACGGACGCGTTCCAACCCCTCAATACATTCGAGCGCGCCAATGACATCAAGCAATTGTTTTGCTTCATATTGATAAGTGCCGATATTGATGCCGGTCAAAATGAGTTCTTTGTGGCCGGCGGCTGTCAATGCGCGGGCTTCCAGAACAATATCATCGAACACCCGGCTGCGGGCGCGGCCGCGCGCGTAGGGGATTTCGCAAAAGGAACAAAAAAAATCGCAGCCGTCCTGGATTTTAAGGTTGGCGCGGGTATGGGCGCGGTCAATGGCCGCCGCGGGCAAAGTAAACGGCTGCCGCTCAATGGCGGGCGTTATCACTTGCGCCGTTTGCGGATTTGGGTGCTCATCCAACACGCGCGCCAAATCCATTTTGCGCTGATTGCCCACGATCCAGCGCACATTGGCGAGGGAGGCCAGTTTTTCTTTTTGCACCTGGGCCTGGCACCCCACCAAGGCAATGCGGGCATGGGGGGTTAAACGGTTGATTTTATGGACCAGGCGCCGGGTGTCCGCGTCCCCTCCTTGCGTGACCGTGCAGGTATTGATGACCACGATGTCGGCGGGCTGCTGCGCGCCGACCACCGTATAGCCATTGGCCTCGAAGGAATTCTGCATCGACGCTGTTTCCGACTGGTTCAAACGGCAGCCCAGCGTGTGAAATGATACTTTCATTTCAACTCCGACAAATGCTTGATGCGCTTGAGCATATTGGGGTGGGTGCTTAACAACTCCATTAACTTTTCCCCTGTCCCTAAAACAAGTTGTTTATTGCGCAAACGCAACAATTCACTGTTGTCGATGGTGCCGCTGTGGTCCGTGTCCAATTGTTTTAAATCCCGGATTTCATTCAATGCCCGGGACGGGTCATTGGGAAAGAACGCCTTCATCCCCTCCACCTGTTTCATCTCTTCCGTATCAGCCATGCGCGCGGAGCCATAGACCAGTTTGTATAATGCCGATGCCAGGGCCGACGGTTTATTGCCCATTTCGACGGAACCTTTGTCCGCGTAATATTCCCTGATCCGGGAACCATACAAGACCAATAAATTAGTGATAAAATAAAACAAAAATGCCGCCAATCCGATGACCGCCCCGCTGGGGGCATTGCGGTCATTCCTGCGTCCGCCGCCATACCACATGAAATGCCAGGCCACGCGGTACATGATCATGGGGACCACGGACAGCAGGGTGATGGTGACCATGTCCCTGTTTTTAATATGGGCCAATTCATGCCCCAGCACCGCCCTTAACTCATCCTCATCTAATAAATTGAGAATGCCCCGGCACACGCAAACCCTGCCATCGTTGATGCCGCGGCCAAAGGCAAAAGCATTAGGTAAAGGAGAAGGTGAAATGCACACCCGTGGCAAGGGCATGTTGGCCCGACGGGCAAGGTCCTGCACCATGTCCCACAACTTTGGATTATCTTCGCGTTTGATATATTGCAGCCGCATGGTCCATTCAATGATTTTGGGGCCGGCCATAAACTGTATCCACATCAACCCCACAGAGACCATCAAATAAAAATAAAAATCGCGCATACCCATCGCCGTGCCGATCAAAACGATGGCCGCGTAAATGATCGCGAACAAGGCCCCGATCAATAACATCATGCGTAATTGTAAAGACATTTTACCCTCCCATATTTTCTTTTAGCCACGACAGCCCCTGGCGGAACCCTTCACAAGTCACCTTCACCCGTAAATCAAAATGTTGATTATTGGAAGCCCCCGTCTTAATGTGCAAATCAATAAGCCGCGCATTATGCGATGCCTGGGGTTTCTCGACCATTTCTTCCGTTTCCACTTCCTTGGGGGCCTCCAGGACCATTTCATGACGCTGATAAAGGCCGTCCGCGCGTTTGACGGACAATAAAAGCTTCACAGGCCGCAGCAACGGAAAAGCCATCGTGCCCTCCATGCCGTTGCGCACAACAATAATGCCTTTAAACCCGGCCCGTTCGGCAAGTGTAGTCATCTTTTCCCCATAAGGCGGATGAAAGGCCGAGGCAAATAAAATATCCGCTTTGAGCGGATTAATAAACCGTTCCAAGGTCGATAAAAACGGGCGTTTGATGATCTGACGGCGGATACTCACCCAGCGGTCCAAGGCCGCGGACATGGACGACTGGTGAAAAAACCAGCCGAAACGCCTTTTGGCGGACGCTAAATCACCATTGCCCCGCGCGGGACTTTCCCCCAAGGCCTGGGCAATGTCCCATAAATTCATCGCCAGCTTAGGCCCGCTATTGCGGCCCACTTGATGCGCCACCCGGTACCCCAACCCTTGCACATACCGGCCAATCAAGGGTGTGATCATATGCGAGTGGTCCACCCCGTCAAAAGGTTCAGCCATCTGCACAATGGGTCCACCCGGCGGGGTCGGCATACAGAATGCCGGCGCAATGGTTTCCTGCATGGCATTCCAAATTCCTTCATATTCATCATCGGTTTCATAACGCACGCGCAAGAAACTGGCCGCCAAGCCGCGGGCACCATCACCGGGGTCATCGGAAAATAAAAATTTTCCCAGGTCATACGCCGTTTGTTTGTCAAGCGTTTGGCCGGCCAAAAGCCGCACACAGACCCAACGGGCAAATTCCGGGGCATCCGGCGCAAGGGCCTCCACCAACCGCACGGAATCCTTCAATATCCCGGGAGCAAAGGCCCCGCTCAAAACCTCTTCATGGCCCTCAATGCCCTTGGCCGTTAAACCGGCAAAAAAAGCCCCTTTGGCCGCGGGAGACACCTTGCCGGCGTTCAAATCCTCAAGTATTTCCAGGGCCAATTGGGCGGTCAATGGCTTGCTGCCCTTTTTACCGACCCCGACGGTCTTGATCCCACGCGTGATGGCGGGTTCATTGACATCTAAAACAAGTGACATGGCTTTATTATAGCGGATAAACTCAGGTCTTCAATTTTAAAAATTCTTCAATGGATATGGCGATCTTGGGAAAAGCTTTTTGGAGGGGAACATCTGCCGTCACTAAAGGCACCCGGTACTGCTCGGCCAACGCCACAAATTCGCAGTCATAGGCGGAACGGCCGGATAAAATTGCCAGCTCCAATACATGATAAGCGTCTGTATCAAACTGCTGCCCGGCCAGGACATCGGCAGCTTTCTCAAACGCTTTAACCGCTTCCTGCAAAGTGAGCCTGCGATGACGGAGATAAGTCACCAACACATTACGGAACTCAAAACGCCATACATAAGGGACAACCCAATTGTTGTCTTTTCTAAAAACGTGCTCAATGGCAGGGGCCTGCTCCGTTTTTAGAAAAAAATAAGCAATGATATTGGTATCAACAACGATCACTCGCGGCCCTCGCGCTTCCATTTGTCTATTTCTTCAGCGGTTATTGTGCCCTTCATACGGGACCTTAAAGCACGGACTTCTTTAATGATTTTCTCAGCATCCAATTTTGGGATGGGCACAGACCTTTCCAGGCGAAAAATTATCTCTTGTTGCAAACTGCGGTGATGCGTTTGGGCCTCTTTTTTTAATCGCTCATGCACTTGGGGCGGGATATTCTTAATAGTTATGCTGGACATACGATCCTCCTTGGTTGCTTAATACAACCATAACACAACCATTGGTCATTGTCAAATTTCCCTGCCGGTCTAACACGCCGTTTGCATTGCCGCCAAATTTCTATATAATGGTGCCCTTATGAATATCGGCCCCATTGACATCGACAAACCGCTTTGCTTAGCGCCCATGGAAGACGTGACGGAACTGCCTTTCCGTGTCATCTGCAAACGCCTGGGCGCGGACATTGTTTACACGGAATTCACGTCCTCAGAAGGCATTATCCGGGACATTGCCCGTATTATGAAAAAGATTGAAATCTGTGCAAAAGAGCGCCCGGTGGCCATACAAATCTTCGGCGGGCGGCCGGAGGCCATGGAAGGCGCGGCCCAAGCCATTGAACGTTTAAACCCGGACTTTATCGACATCAATTGCGGCTGCTGGGTGAAAAACCATGTGGCGCGCAATGAAGGCGCGGGACTCTTGCGCGACCTGCCCCTGTTTGAATCCATTGTCAAGGCCACGGTCAAGGCCACCAAATTGCCGGTGACCGTCAAGACCCGTTTGGGATGGGATGAAAACAGCATTATCATCGAAGACGCGGCCAGAATGGTCGAACAAAGCGGCGCCCGGGCCCTGACCCTGCATTGCCGCACGCGCTCCCAGGCCCACAATGGCTTTGCCGATTGGGCCTGGCTGGAAAGGGTCAAAAAAGTGATTTCCATCCCATTGATCGGCAATGGCGACCTCACCACGCCCGAGGACATCAAGGCCATGTTTGAAACCGGCTGCGACGGGGTCATGATCGGCCGCGGGGCCATCGCCAATCCCTGGATTTTTCGGCAGGCCAGGCATTATCTTAGTACCGGCGAAATAATGCCGGAGCCGGGCATCGAAGAAAAAATCCAAATGTGCATTGAACACTTGAGATTAAACGTGCAATATAAAGGGGAACGATACGGCGTGCAGACCTTCCGTAAACATTATGCCGGGTATTTGAGAGGCCTGCCTAACATCACTTCCCTGCGCGGCGAATTGATGCAATGCACACAGTTAAGTCAAGTCATTGATCATCTGAATAAATATTTAGAAAGCTATCATTATGAAAAAGTATGATCTGATCACCATCGGCTCGGGCGGAGGCGCTAAAATTTCTTCCCCGGCTGCGGGCCTGGGCCATAAAGTCGCGGTCATTGAAAAAGACCGGTTGGGCGGCACATGTTTGAACCGCGGGTGCATCCCTTCCAAAATGCTCATCCACCCCGCGGACGTGGCCTTGCATTTAAAACATGCCCATCGTTTTGATATCCAACATAATCCCGCTTTTACCGTTGATTTTGCCAAACTCATCACCCGCATTTGCGCCACGGTGGATGCCGATTCAGCCAAAATCGAAAAGAGTTACAACAGCCACCCTAACATCACCTTTTACCGCGGCGCCGCCAAATTCCTGGCAAATAAAACCATTGAAGTCAATGGCGAGCAACTGATCGCGGACAAAATTGTCATCGCGGTCGGGGCAAGGCCCAGCATCCCCCCCATCCCCGGACTGGCCGGCACGCCGTTTATGACCTCCACCGAGGCCTTGCGCAACACCGTTTTGCCGGACTCCATTATTATTTTAGGCGGCGGTTATATTGCCTGTGAATTGGGGCACGCCTATGGCGCCTTGGGAAGCAGGACCCATGTTCTGGCGCGATCCTCTTTATTGCGTTCAGAGGATTCCGAAATTGCCGCGGAATTCTCAAAAGTCTTCGCGCAATACCATGATGTTCGACTAGGCGCTGTGCCCACCCGGGTCGAATATGCCGGCGGCCAATTTACGGCGCATTTTACCCAAGACGGAGCTGACCGGCAGATCACGGCCCAGGCCTTGCTGGCCGCGACCGGCATTGCCTCCAACGCGGACACTTTAGGCCTTGCCAATACGGGCATTGAATTATTGCCGGGGAATTTCATCAAGACCGATGAATATTTACAAACCACGGTTGAAGGCGTTTACGCCTTAGGCGATTGCATCGGCAAATATTTCTTCCGTCACAGCGTCAATTTTGAAGGCGAATATTTGTTCGACCATGTCTTCGGCGGCAGGCCCAAACTCCCCATCCAATACCCGCCAATGCCTCATGCCATTTTCACCCACCCGCAAGTCGCCGGCGTTGGAAAAACTGAAGACCAGCTAAAGGCCGAAGGCGCGGATTATGTGGCGGGCTTTAACGCGTATAAGAATTCAGCCATGGGCATGGCCTTATTATCGGAACATGGGTTTTGCAAAATCCTCATTGACCGCAAGACCCGCCGCATCTTAGGGGGACACATCGTCGGCGATGAAGCCTCCAACATGGCCCATATGATCATCGCATTTATGAACAAAGCGGGCACGCTCGATGATTTATTAAACATGATTTACATCCACCCGGCCCTGCCTGAAATCGTGCGCAATGCGGCGCGAAAAGCAAAAACGGCTTTGGATAAAAATGTCACGCGGGTATAATACCTTATGCGCAATTCCGACATTGCCATATCCATCAAACATTTAAGCAAATTCTACAAAACTTTCCAGGCCCTGGATAAAGTGTCCTTTGAGGTCAAACGTGGGGATTTCTTTGCCTTTTTGGGGCCCAATGGCGCGGGCAAGACCACGACGATCAATGTATTGACCGGCCTGTCGAATTATCAAAGCGGGGACGTGCGCGTGTTCGGCCATGACGTCACCAGTGAATACCTCCGCTCCCGCCGTTTGATCGGACTGTGCGCGCAGGAATTTAATTTCGACCCCTTCCTCACCATTTATCAACTGCTGGTGTATCAGGCGGAATATTTCGGCATCCCCCCCTGGGAGGCCAAACGCCGGGCCAATGCTCTGCTGGAGCGTTTTCAATTGGCGGACAAACGCCAATGCAAGCACCGGGCACTGTCCAGCGGGATGAAGAAACGGTTGTTGCTCTGCCGGGCACTCATCCATGATCCGGAAATCCTCATCCTGGATGAGCCGACTGCGGGGTGTGACTTAGAATTAAAATTTCTGATTTGGGATTATTTGGCCCAGCTCAATAAAGAAGGCAAGACCATTTTCCTGACCACGCATTACATGGAAGAGGCGGAAAGATTGTGCAAGACCATCGGCATCATCAACCGCGGGCGCATCGTGCGCATCGGGGACAAAAAACAAATTTTGCAGGACAAATCGCTGGAGGATGTGTTCCTGGAAATCACGGGATCGGAGTAAAATTGCTACACCTTATTTCCAACCCCATCGGCGTTTTAGCTTTGTCCAAACGCGAGATCCACCGGTTCTTCTCGGTGGCCAACCAGACCATTTTCCCGCCTCTGGTGTCCTCCGCCATGTTTATGTATATCTTTGGCGTTGCCATCGGCAGCCGCATCGATTTCTCCGCCGCCGGCATGTCGTATTTCAATTTCATCGTGCCGGGGCTCATGGCCATGCATTTGATTTCCAGCGCCTATGAAAACACTTCCTCATCGCTGTTCATCGGGCGCTGGCACAACCACATCCAGGAAATCCTGCTTTCCCCTTTGTCTTATATTGAAATGGTCCTGGGGCTTCTCGCCGGAGGGGTCGCGCGCGGCGTCACGGTATGTTTGGGCGTGTGGCTGACTTCCCTGCTGTTTGCCCCCAGCGCCATTGCTCACCCTATTGCTTTACTGTACTTTATGCTCATGATCGCGGTGATTTTTTCCTGCGCCGGGATGATGGGCGCTTTGTGGGCGGAGGATTTCGGCATGCTGTCCATGTGGAACATCTATGTCATCGTCCCCCTGGCGCTGTTGGGCGGGGTGTTCCACCCCATGGCCATGCTGCCTAAACCGGTGCTGATCATTTCCCACTTTAACCCCATGTCCTATTTGGTCAGCGGCATACGCTACAGCATGACCGGGACCTGTGACATGCCCGCGGCCGTGTCTGCGGCCATTGCCTTTGCCATGGCAGGGTTGTTCTTCCTCGCGACGGTGTATTTGTTTAAAATCGGCTATAAACTGCGGACTTGATGTTCACTGGCGCGCTTGGATAGATAAAGCGTGGATGGACGATTTTAAATGCTCTAAGGCCGCGTAAACCATGCGGTGGCGCTCAAGGAGTTTTTTACCGTTAAAAGCATCGGAAACGATCTCAACCCTAAAATGCCCGCCTTCTTTGGCGCCCGCGTGGCCTATATGTTTGGCGCCCTCGTCCATGACGTTTAAATAAACGGGAGCAAAAGCGTCTTTGAGGGCCTGCTCAATCTTTACTTTGTTGCCCATAATGGATAAATATTGTATCATAGTCCAATGAGTAAAACTTTATCGATCAATAATTTCTCCGGCAGTATTTGTGTCCCCTGCATACAGTCCAAACAGGCGCAGATCCAGCAATGGCTTTTGGATTATGAACGTGAACTGACCCCCATTTACACCTCGGTTGACATCCGCGACGCCGGATTTAAGATCGCGGTCGTGGACACCAATTTATTCCCGGCAGGCTTTAATAATCTCTGTGAACACGGCCTGGCCGACGCGGTGAATCTCATGAAAGCGGCGATCAATAAACGGGTGCCCAATGCCAAGAATGTCCTGATTGCCGCCGAGGAACACACCCGCAACACCTGGTATTTGGAAAATGTGCGCATCCTGCAGGATATCATCGCCAGGGCGGGGTTTAATGTTCAAATCACCACGTTCTTCAACAATGAGCCGACCTTTTGCGAACATGCGGCCAATGCCGTCGAATTCGAGACCGCCACGGGGGCCGCCGTCAAAATCCATTGCTTTAAACGCATCCTTGAAAAAATCAAAAATAAACAAGCGCGGGCCGATTTGATCATTATGAACAATGATTTAAGCGGCGGCATTCCCCAGGCGCTTTTGGAGGCGAATGTCCCGGTCTTCCCTTCCATGCGGGCGGGCTGGCACGCGCGGCATAAAAGCGAACATTTCCTGTACACCAACCGGCTCATTGAAGAATTCGCGCGCTTAGTCGGTGTCGACCCCTGGCAGTTCTCCTGTCTGTACAAACTTGTGGACAATGTTGATGTCAACAGTGAAGCGGATCAGGACCGGCTGTATCAAGCCGGTGCAGCTTTGTTTGCCGAAATAGAGGCCAAATACAAGGAACACGGCATTGATGACAATCCGTTCATTTTTATCAAATCAGATTCAGGGACTTACGGATTGGGCGTCGTCCCCATCGAAGACCCCCGGCAAATTTTGGAATTAAACCGCCGTAAACGCAATGACCTGGGCCGCGGCAAAGGCGGCGGGACCGTGCATCGTTTTCTCTTGCAGGAAGGCGTGCCCACCATCCACCGCATCGAGGGAAACCCCGGCGAAGTGTGCCTCTATCAAATCGACAATGACTTAATCGGCGGTTTTTACCGCACCCACAGCCATAAAAGTCCGCGGGAAAATTTAAACTCCCCCGGCGGCATGGGCTTTGAGAAAATCTGCCCGCGTTCGGAAAAATACGGACAAGACTGCGAGGTCCCCCATAACATGAACATTTTTGACATTTACCGCATTTTGGGGCGCATCGCGGGCATTGCCGCGGCCAGGGAAATCAAGGAATTGGAA
>JACQQW010000295.1 GCA_016206745.1 Candidatus Omnitrophota bacterium
AAGGATTAAGCGGATAATAGCGAGAGAGGGATTAATCTTAGCAGGAATTATTATATTGGGACTGTTACTTGTTGATCAAAACTCACCTTATTTTGATTTTATTTACTCAAAAGGGATTTGGCAATTATCACCTGTCGAAAGACACTACTATGTTGAAACCTTAAATTTTTCTACTACGCAGTTGGTACAAATAATTTTTTGGAGGATAAAGGTATTCGGTTTCTCTTCGATTCTGCTGTCATATGGTTTTATCCGTTTCATCATCTGGGCAATAAGGACATTGAGGGAGAACAAATGTCGAGAGTAGTTGTTTTAGGCGCTGGTTCGTCAAAAGATTGTGGCTTGCCGTTAGGTCAGGAGGTTTTTAATGATTTTGAGCATAACGGTGGCCCGGCTTGGTATCCGTTTATGAATGATGTTTTTTTTCAATTTAGGTCAGGATACCCCACATTTGAAGTGGTTTTGAGTTTAATTGAAAGTTGGATAAAAAATGGACAAACGATAGGACATTATAACCCATCTGATTTAGAGAATATACGTCGCTCGTTAATTGAGTCATTTCTAGAGATTTTTAATCGCATATGTCCTTGGATATACCTTAAACTAAAAGCGGATCATGATTTAATGCCTGAAGCTGTTGTTATGGATGAAAATCTTCTATGGTACCGGAATTTTTTTAACCAAGTTATACATAAAGACGGAAACACAACCTTTATTTCAATGAATTATGATGTGTTATTGGACGACGTGTTATTTAAAATGGACAAAAAAGATGGGATAAATTTTACATACGGATTCGACATCTACGATGTAGATAATCAAGATGAAAGGTGCAGAGAAAACGGGGTCTTGCTCTTGAAGCCGCATGGTTCGATCAATCTTGTCCAGTGTCCCAAGTGTAAAAGAATTCTTACATTTAAGAATTGGTCTCCGGGAATACAAACAAGTAGTTATGCCTGCAGATCTTGCGGCGAGGGTTTAAATATTTTAATTCTGCCTCCGACATTTAATAAAGGTGTTGAAGATGAACCATACGCCTCTATACATAAGAAAGTTTCTGAAGAGATATCAAAAGCAGACGAGATTTTAATAATAGGATATTCCTTGCCGGATTACGATCTCAATATTTTACAGGCGTTTATTGAAGGAATGGTAAAGAATAAGAATGGGGCTACATTCAAAGTTGAAATTGTTGATAATATAAACAATGAAAAGGAACAATCAAAAATAAAAGATAAATACGGTTCAATTTTTCGTTGCGCGGTGAATAAAATAATTTGTCATTTCGAAGGTTTTAAGAAATATGCAGCCGGGTAGGGAACGGTCGAGACCGTTCCCTACAAAACAAAGGCGCGGTCATTGAGAAGGTTTATAAAGAACTCTCCGACCCGGCGCGCCCGGTGGCCATTGCCATGGCAAGGATGCAGGACGTGCCGGAGGTGAGGATTATTGAGGGGAGAGATAAGGGATAGGATAAAATGCGGTCTTAATTGGGAGGATGCCATGTTGACTAAACTTATACTGAGAAATTTTAAGCGTTTCGATGAGGCCATCATCGAACTGGGCGAACCGGTGGTCTTGATCGGTCCCAATAATTCCGGTAAGACCACGGTTTTACAAGCGCTGTCTTTATGGGATATTGGCCTGCGCACCTGGATTGAGAAGCGCGGTTCAGGGGCCGTCCGTACCGGTGTTCCAATTAACCGTAAGGACCTGTTCAGTCTTCCGGTGCCCAGCGCTTTGTTTTTATGGAATGAATTACATGTCCGGGAAACCACGCGAACAGGTAGTAAGCAGCGCACCGAAAACGTGCGGATTGACATTTTGGTTGAAGGAGTATCGGCAGGACGGTCCTGGGCTTGTGGTCTGGAGTTCGACTATTTTGGTGAGGAGGTTATTTATTGCCGGCCTATGCGCATGGGCGATGGTGAAGATGCTCGGCGCATGCCCATACCGGATGAATCCGCGGAAAAACGGATTGCTTATCTGCCGCCCATGTCGGGCTTGGCGGACCGCGAATTCGTTAAACAAACGGGCGAAATCGGATTTCTTATTGGACAAGGTCAGACTGCCCAGGTGTTGCGTAATGTGTGCTTGAATCTTTTTCAACAAAAGGACGGTGAAAAGAAATGGGAAGATCTGGCCAGTCATTTGCAGACGCATTTTGGGATAAAATTACTATTACCAACGCTGGTTTCTGCCCGCAGCGAGATTACGCTCGCTTATCTCGAAAAGTCAGGCAGGGAGTTTGATCTTTCCTGTGCCGGGCGCGGGTTTCAACAGACGCTTTTATTGCTGGCATTCCTTTACGGAAATCATGGTTCCGTGCTTTTGTTGGATGAGCCCGACGCGCATCTGGAAATTCTTCGGCAGCGTGAGATTTTTAATCTTTTGGTTGAAGTCGCGGCGCGGCAAAAATCACAGATCATCGCGGCGAGCCATTCTGAAGTCGTACTTAACGAAGCCGCGGGACGGGGAAAAGTGGTGGCGTTTGTCGGAAGCCCGCACATTATTAATGACCGCGGCACGCAGGTATTAAAGGCGCTTACGGACATAGGGTTCGATCAATACTATCAGGCGGAACTGAAAGGATGGGTATTGTATTTGGAAGGCCCAACGGATTTGGATATTCTCCGTGCGTTCGCTGAAAAACTTCAGCATCCGGTGCTTGAGTATCTGAAGACGCCTTTTTTATTTCCGGTGGCGACCAATTTGCCACAGAGGGCCCGCAGCCATTTTTATGGCCTGTGTGAGTCTAAATCGAATCTGAAAGGCATAGCTATTTTTGACCGTCTGGAAAAAGAACTCAACAGCAATGATTCTCTGGTTGAGTTGATGTGGAACAAGCGCGAGATTGAAAATTATTTCTGTACCCGTAAGGTCCTTCTCGCTTACGCGGTGTCCGATACTGCCGATGATCTGTTCGGCATTGCCCAGCGGGAGCAAAGGATTGCGGCTATGGAAGAATCCATCGCTGATGTCACAAAGGCCTTGCAGACTCTTGGCAAAGGGAGCCCATGGTCGGATGACATCAAAGTTACGGATGATTTTCTTGATCCATTATTCAAGATTTATTCAGAAAAATTGCGGTCTCCGATTATCCTGCGAAAGAACGAGTACTATAAATTGGCAGCTTTCGTGGAAAGGGAGGAATTGAATTCGGATATTGGGGAGAAGCTGGATGCGATCTTGGAAGTGGCCAAAAAAGCATCTCCTGGTTTTAAAAGTAAGTAATGGAATATTGAGGGAAATTTATGCTTTATTTCTTGTCGAATCACACGGACTGGTTCGCCGGGTTTAACATTTTCCGCTATATCACCTTCCGCGCCGGCATGGCGGCGGTGACGGCGTTTTTGTTTTGTGTCATTTTTGGCCCTGTGTTTATCCGCCTTTCCAAACAACGGCATATTAAAGAAATCGCCAAACGCGGCGACGCCCCGGCTTTGGACCAATTCCAGAATAAAAAAGAGGGGACACCCACCATGGGAGGGGTGTTTATCATCGGCAGCATCCTGGCCTCGGTGCTGTTGTGGGCCAATTTGGGCAACCACTTTATTCTGGTGACTTTTTTTATTTGCCTGTGTTTGTCCATTGTCGGCGGTGTGGATGATTACATTAAGTTCAAAGGCATCGGCAAGCACCGGGGTTTGAGGCCGCGCATGAAAATGCTGTGGCAGGCGCTCTTAGCGGGGCTGGCGGCGGTATACGCGTATCTAAACCCCAATATTACGACCAGCCTGGATGTGCCTTTTATTAAGCATTTGGCAATCGATTTGGGCGCATTCTTTGTGCTTTGGGTGATCATTGTTATTGTCGGTTCTTCCAATGCCGTCAACCTGACCGACGGGCTCGACGGGCTGGCCATCGGCTGTACCCTCATGGTGGCCTTTACCCTGGGGGCCTTAAGCTATGTCACCGGCAACACGGCCATGAGCGATTATTTGCTTATTCCCCATGTGCCCGGCACCGGCGAGCTGACTGTTTTCTGCGCCGCCATCGTGGGGGCGAGTTTGGGGTTTTTATGGTTTAACTGCCATCCGGCCAGCGTGTTCATGGGTGATGTGGGGTCGCTGGCCTTAGGCGGCAGTTTGGGCATCATCGCGATTTTCATCAAGAAGGAAATATGGCTGGTTGTGTTAGGGGGGGTGTTTGTGATGGAGGCGCTTTCAGTCATTGCGCAAGTATTGTCTTTTAAGATCACGGGCAAACGCATTTTCAAAATGTCGCCTTTTCATCATCATTTGCAATTGTCCGGCTGGAATGAAAATAAAATCATCGTGCGGTTTTGGATTGTGGCCATTATTTTGGCCATGCTGACGTTGACGACGTTAAAAATTCGTTAGAGTATGGATTTTAATCTCAAGAATAAAAGAGTCACAGTCATCGGCGCGGCCAGGAGCGGCATTGCCGTGGCCAATGTGGTCTGCCGTTTAGGCGGGAAGGCGAGGGTGTCTGAATTTAAACCGCGCGCAAATGTTGAAAAAGAGTTGGCTGGTCTTGAACATCCGGGCCAGGTGGCGGTTGAATGCGGCGGTCACACCGAAGCATTTATAAAAGACAGCGACTATGTGGTTTTAAGCCCCGGGGTGCGCGCCGGCAGCGCGCCCGCGCGATGGGCCAGGTCGGCCGGCATTGAAGTCATGGGTGAAATTGAATTCGCCTTTCGTCTTTGCCCATGCCCGATCGTGGCCGTGACCGGCAGCAATGGAAAAACCACCACCGTCACCGTCATCGCGGAAATTTTTAAGAAAGCCGGGCGCCGCGCGGTTTTATGCGGCAATATCGGCAGCCCTTTTTCTAAACATGTGCTGGATTTAAACCCCGGTGATACCGTGGTCCTGGAAATCAGTTCATTTCAATTGGAATCGACCGTCCGTTTCAAACCGCATGCGGCCCTCTGGCTTAACTTCAGCCAAAACCATTTGGACCGCCATAAGGATGCGCGGGAATATTTCGACGCCAAGAAGAAAATTTTTGTCAATCAAGACAGCAATGACTGGGCGGTGCTCAATGCTCAGCAGGATGAATTTAAATTTTTGGCCAAAAAATTAAAAGCGCAGGTGATTTTTTTTAATGATAAGGGAGGGGGGGCTGGCAACCCCAATTTTCTAGCAGCCATGGCCGCAGCCAAAACCCTGGGGATCAGCGAAGATGTCTGCCGTACAGTCTTTGCCGAATTCAAAGGAGTGGAGCACCGCCAGGAATTCGTGCGCGCTTTGGATGGCGTGGATTATATCAATGACTCCAAATCCACCACTCCGGAAGCCGGACGATGGGCCCTGACGCATTTAGAAAAACCCATGGTCATGATTTGCGGGGGCAGCGATAAACATCTGGATTTCTCGCCGCTGAAAAGTTTGGTAAAGGCCAGGGTCAAGAAAATGATCGTCATTGGCCAGACCAGGGAAGCCTTGCGGGCGACTTTTATGGACGTAGTGCCTGTTGAAGTGTGTGGCAATTTGCCGGAAGCCGTTGAAATGGCCCGCCGCTGCGCGCAGGCCGGAGATTGCGTTGCGCTTTCGCCCATGTGCGCCAGTTACGACATGTTTAGCGACTATGAGCACCGCGGCAGGGTATTTAAGGAAATTGTGCGGGGGTTAAAATAATGCGTGAACACCGGATCTCATTGACCGTTGTGACCATGGCCTTGATTTGCGTGGGCATCGTGATGATTTACAGCGCCGGCTGCGTCAATGCCATGGAAAATTTCAAAGACAGCTTATATTATCTTAAACGCCATCTGTTGTTTTTGGCCCTGGGCTTGGCCGCGTCTGCGGCGGTGATGATGTTTGATTACCGTCAAATGCAGCCTTTTGCCCGCCGGATCCTTTTAGTCAGCATTGTCCTGCTGGCCCTGGTTTTGATCCCGCATATCGGCAAAGAAAGCTATGGTGCTCGCCGGTGGTTTAAATTGGGAATGTTTCACTTTCAACCGTCCGAGCTGGCCAAGCTGGCCATAATCATTTATACCGCGGATTTCCTGGCCCGCAAGCAGGACATCATCAAGAATTTCTGGCGGGGGTTTGTCCCGCCGGTTTTGCTCATGGGCATTGTCTGCATCTTGACGGTCAAACAGCCGGATTTGGGGACCACGGTTGAGACCGCGGTGGTGGTCATGGTCATGCTGCTCGTTGGCGGCGCCCGCCTGCGTCACATGGCCGTCATTGCTTTGGGCGGGCTCATCGCCGTGGTGTATTTAGTCATCAAAGAGCCATACCGCATGGCGCGCATCGTTGCTTTTTTGGATCCCTGGCAGGACAGCCGGGGCATTGGTTTTCAACTGACTCAGTCCCAAATCGCATTGGGATCCGGCGGGTTTTTCGGCGTCGGCCTGGGTCACAGCCAGCAGAAATTGTTTTACCTGCCGGCCGCGCATACGGACTTTATCCTTTCCATCATCGGCGAGGAATTGGGGCTGGTGGGGACCCTGGCGGTCATTCTTCTGTTTATTATGCTCATTTGGACCGGCACGCGCATCATCCGCCACACCCATGACGCCTTCGGGTATTTCTTAAGCATCGGCATTGTCATGATGCTGGGCCTGCAGGCCATGGTTAATATCGGCGTTTCCATCGGCGCGTTCCCGACCAAAGGTCTGCCGCTGCCCTTTATCAGCTACGGCGGCTCCGCCCTGATTTTCCATCTGGCGGCCATTGCTTTACTGCTCAATGTGTCCAAAACGCAGGACTATAAGATATGAAAGTCCTTTTTGCCACCGGTGGCAGTGGGGGCCACATTTTCCCCGCCCTGCAGACCGCGTTGGAACTCAAAAAACGCGGGCATGAGGTTTTATTTGCCGGGGCCTTGGGGATGGCGCAGGATAAAATCGAGGCGGCTGGTTTTAATTGCCGCGCGATCGGCGCGCAGGGATTTAAAGACCGTTCACCGTGGGGCGTGCTGTGTTTTAGTTTTTCCATGGCCCGGGCATTCGCGCAATCGATCGGCATTGTGCGCCGCGCCGCTCCGGATAAAATTGTAGGATTCGGCGGCTATGGGGCGTTTTCAATTATGCTGGCCGGTATTTTGCTGGGTCGACGGACCATGATCCATGAGCAAAATGTCCTGCCCGGCAAGGCGAACCGCATCCTGGGTCCATGGGTCAAAAAGATCGCGGTCAGTTTTAAAGACAGCCTTGAATATTTCAGCTCCGGCAAAACAGTTTGGACCGGATGTCCCTGCCATGACCGGCGGCCCTCGCGTTGCAGGCAGGAAATATTGTCCGCCTTTGGATTAAAGCCGCAAGGAAAAATCATCGCTTTGCTCGGCGGCAGTCAGGGCAGCCGGCGTTTAAATGAAGTGTTTTTTGAAGCCATGCAGGTATTGACCCGGCGGGGCGGCATGCAAGCGGTGCATATGACAGGCAAGAATGACCATGCTGTTTATGCGCAAAAATATAAAGAGTCCGGCATGCCGGTCGTTGTTTCGGCCTTTATCAGCCCGGTTGAAGAATTGTATGCGGCGGCAGATGTGATGGTCAGCCGCGCGGGCGCGGCGACGGTCTCAGAACTGGGCGCTTTTGCGGTCCCGGCGGTCTTGGTGCCCTATCCATTTGCCGGTCACCATCAAAAGCACAATGCCCTGGTGCCGGCCCGGGTTTTTGCCGCCATACTCATTGAACAGGATCATTTGACCGTCGAGTCATTGGTCCATGCCATTGACCGGTGTTTAGGGGAAGATTTTACCCGCGCGCGCATCCATGAAAAAACAAAGGGGTCATTTGTTAAAGATGCGGCCTTGCGCCTGGCGGACGCGGTGGAACAAATATGAAATGGATGATTTATTCCTTTAATTCAATTGAACGGTATGCGATTATATAATAAATTTTCTTGGGAGGAACAATGAGCAGGCATTACCATTTGATCGGCATCGGCGGCATGGGCATGGGCACATTGGCCCTGCTGCTGCAGGCCAAGGGGCATAAAGTCAGCGGTTCCGACTTGAAGGAAAGTGAATGGACCGGCCAGTTGCGTAAAAACGGGGCGCACATCATCATCGGGCACCATGCCAGCAATGTCAAGAAACCTGATTTTGTGGTCTACTCTTCGGCGATCAGGGTCAACAACCCGGAAATGATCGAGTCTGTCAGCCGCAATTTTCCGGTGCTCAAACGGGCGCAAGTGCTGGCCCAGCTGGCCAATGAGGAAACCGGCATCACCGTTGCCGGCGCCCACGGCAAGAC
>JACQQW010000035.1 GCA_016206745.1 Candidatus Omnitrophota bacterium
CCCACAAGGGGGAGGGAAAGTCTGGTTGTACATGACATTGTCAGAAATTTCAATGGCATTTTTGCGGATTTTTGTTAAATTAAAAATGAAATGGGAAAAGTCATCGGGATTACATATGATTTAAAAGGCGACTGGCAGTCTTCGCCCGACGATCCCGTCGATGCCGCGGCGGAACTGGACGCGGCCCACACGGTCGAATGCCTCAAAGGCGCTTTTGAGTCGGCGGGGCACCGGGTCAAATTGATCGGCGGCGCCAAAAGCCTGCTGCGGGCGCTTCCCAATTTAGGCGTCGATATTGTTTTTAATATTTCCGAGGGGCATTACGGCCGCAGCCGCGAATCGCAGGTGCCGGCCATTTTAGATGTGTACCGCATCCCCTTCGTCGGGGCGGACGCATTGACCCTGGGTGTGACCCTCGATAAAATCATGGCGAAAAAATGTTTTATCGCCGATGACATACCGACGGCGCGGTATTTTAAGGCAGCAGGTGAAGACAATCTATACGAATTAAACACCATCGGGTTTCCTTTATTTGTCAAAACAGTGCATGAGGGGACATCCAAAGGCATTACCCAAAGTTCGCGGGTGGAGAATTTCGATCAACTCAAGAAACAAGTCGAACATGTCAACCGCCATTACAAGCAGCCGGCGCTGGTGGAAGAATTCATCAAGGGCACGGAATTCACCGTTGGTATTATCGGAAATAGCCCGTCGGCGGCCATGCCGGTGGTGCAATACGCCATTGGCGGCAAAACATTGTTGGGCAATGAGTTTTACACGTACCATCATGTGGCCGAGAAATTGGTCGACCATATTTGTCCGGCGCCCATCGACGAAAATTTGGCCAAGAAACTGCAGGACATGGCGGTGCGCGCTTATAAAAGTGTGGATTGCCGCGATTTCGGCCGGGTGGATTTCAGGGTGGATGAGCGGGGCAATCCCTATGTCCTGGAAATCAATCCTTTGCCGAATTTAAGCCAGGAGGACGTGTTTGTTTTGGGTGGTACAGTGATGGGATTGCCGTATAATCAGATCATCAATAAAATTTTGGATGAGGCCCTGGTCCGTACTGGCCAGTTTGAGGGTGCGTGCAAACAATGAATTCTGTCGCTACTGTTAATGAAGAACAAATTGTTGCGTCTGTCCTGTCCGGCGGACCGAATATCCCTTTATCTTCTGATGAAGAACGCATTATCAAATTTTTTCCCGGCGCGACTTTAGCGGATTGGGAAGACTGGCGCTGGCAGATCAGGAACCGCATTCGCACCTTTGAGCAGATTTCCAGGCTGATGAAGCTTGCACCCAACGAAGAAAAAGGAGTCAAGGGCGCGGGCGATAAATTGACCATGTCCATCCCGCCGTATTTCGCGGCATTGATCGATGCCGCGGACACCGGATGCCCCATCCGTTTGCAGTCCGTGCCCCAGGCCTATGAGTTCGAGACCGCGCCCGAAGAAATGCTTGACCCCTGCGGCGAAGACAAGAATTCCGCCGTGCACGGGTTGGTGCACCGTTATCCGGACCGGGTCTTGTTTTTGGTCAATGAAATGTGCGCCATGTATTGCCGTTACTGCACCCGTTCGCGCATGGTGGGCGATGGCAACCATACCTTGAACACCTCAACCTATGACGCGGCCTTAAATTATATCCGGGAGCACAAAGAAATCCGGGACGTGTTGATTTCCGGCGGCGATCCTTTGACCTTGGGCGATCGCATGCTGGAATATATCATTTCCAGCGTGAAAGCCATCCCTCATGTGGAATTCGTGCGCGTCGGCACCCGCATCCCGGTGACCTTGCCCCAGCGCGTGACCCCGGAGCTGGTGGCCATGTTCAAGAAATATTCGCCCCTTTGGATGAGCGTCCATTTCAACCACGCCAAAGAAATCACCCCGCGCGTCAAATACGCCTGCAACATGATCGCCGATGCCGGCATCCCCATGGGCAGCCAGACGGTGCTCTTGCGCGGGGTCAATGACAGCCCGGACGTGATGAAAAAGCTGTTCCATGAGCTTTTAAGAATCCGCGTGCGTCCTTATTATATCTACCAGTGCGACCCCATTGTCGGCTCCAAGCATTTTCGCACCACGGTCGAGACCGGCATTAACATCATGGAACATTTGCGCGGGCACACCACCGGTTACGCGGTGCCGAC
>JACQQW010000299.1 GCA_016206745.1 Candidatus Omnitrophota bacterium
ATTGTGACCGGTCTTGATGTCGCCTTCGGTATCGCCGACAAGAAATGCCTTTTGCGCGTGGGCAATGGTCTTATTTAAAGATTTCAACGCCCTTTTCAGGAGCCCGATGCCGGGCTTGCGGCAGTCGCAGCCCGCGTCGGAACGGTGGGTGCAGTAAAAACTTTTGCGGATCTTGCCGCCGGCTTTTTCCACATGTTTGGTCATATGCCGGTCGATGCGTTTGAGTTTATCCAGCGAATAGACGCCCTTGCCCACCCCGGCCTGGTTGGAAATCACAAAAATCTTGTGGCCGCTTTGGGTCAAAGAACAAATGGCCTCCACCGACCCGGGGATAAAATGGAAATCCTTGATCTTGGTCACATAATTGCCGTTGCCGGGGAATTCATTGATCACCCCGTCTCTGTCGAGGAAAACTACATTCATTCCTTTATCCCATTTTTACGTTCCCAATATTTAGCATAAGCGATCACCTGATATAAAAACGCATAAAAAGCGATCATAAACCCGATGAACCCGTCCTTATAACCTTTCTTACCGATAAAAGAACGAAAAAAACGATCCACCGCGCGCCACACCGCCGTGCCCAAAGGCATATGGCGTCCGGTTTGTATCCACTTTTCTGCTTCCAATGTGGTCTGGCGGTTAAGACTTTGTAAAAAATGTTCGAAGTCGGGATATCCTTTGTGAATGATATCTCTGGTCAAATGGCCGGTCTGGCCGTCGAGAAAAACCCGCGGGTGCACGCCGACTTCCTCGTATTTAAAACGGCCCTTCATGAACATGCGCAATTTTCCCGCCGGGTACCAGCCGGAATGTTTGACCCAGTATTTGCCGATATAATTGCGCAATGGCATATCAAAGGCGTGAAATGCGGTATTCGGCAATACAGAAATGATCTCATCGCGCAGATCAGGACTGACCATTTCATCGGCATCCAGGCTCAGGACCCATTCATTTTTTGCCTGCGCATAGGCCCAATTGCGGTGTATGCCTTCATTGTCCATGGCGCGGTGATAAACTTTTGCTCCATAGCTTTTGGCGATGTCAACCGTCTTGTCCGTGCTTTCATCGTCGACCACCACGATCTCGCCCGCCCAATCCGCGACGCTTTCTAAACAGTCGTGCATGTTGCGTTCTTCGTTTTTGGTGATAATGACGACGGACAACGGGATTCTATTCATAACAAAGCCGCCCTCAACGCTGCCACCACCGTCTCCACCTGCGCCTTGGTCATATGCGGGAACATGGGCAGGCTCATGATGTCATTGGCCACCGCTTCCGCCACCGGGAACGCCCCGCGCTTATACCCCAATTCGGCATAAGCTTCCTGCAAATGCAGCGGGATCGGGTAATGGATGAGCGCATGAATGCCCCTGGCCTTCATGGCCTCCATGACTTGATCGCGGTTGGGCACGCGCACCGCGTATGTTTGAAACACATGGGTGCGGTCGGCCTTGGTGACCGGCATAACGACGCCCTTCAATGGTTTTAAAAGTTCGGCGTAATACGCGGCATTCTGGGCTCGCATGGCATTCCAGCGGTCCAAATGTTTTAATTTGGCGTTTAAAACCACCGCCTGGATGGTATCCAGGCGGGAATTCGTCCCTTTGATTTTATGTTCATAACGGCCTTTGCGGCCATAATCGCGCAGCATCAGCGCTTTTTCATAAATGTCTTTATCGCCGGTGACGATCATGCCGGCGTCCCCGCAAGCGCCCAAACTCTTCGTCGGATAAAATGAAAAACAGGCCACATCGCCCAGAGACCCTGCGCGTTTGGACTGATACCGAGAGCCATGCGCCTGGGCCGCGTCTTCCACGATCTTGATATTGTGTTTACGGGCAATGGAGGTAATTTCACTCATGTCGGCAGGCTGGCCGTAAATGTGCACCGGAATCACCGCTTTGGTTTTTTGAGTGATCGCCCGTTCGAATGATTTCGGGTCGATGTTATATGTGCCCGGTTCAATGTCGACGAACACCGCCCTGGCCCGGCAAAACGATACGCACAGGGCCGTGGCAATAAAGGTATGCGTCGGGACAATGACTTCATCGCCTTCCTGAATGTCGATGGCGGACAAGGCCAGGTATAAAGCGTCTGTCCCGGAGTTGACCCCAACACCGTACATAGATTCACAATACCCGGCAAAATTCTTCTCAAATACCTGCGCCTGTTCGCCCAAAATATAATCGCCTTTTTCAAAGACCTTTTTGATCCCCACATCCACCTCATCCTGGATCAGGCGGTTTTGTTCTTTAAAATCGATAAAAGGAACACTCATAAACTTAAACACACCTTTCTATATACGTCCTCAACGGACAGGTCTCTTAAACAGCTTAAATGCCCGCACTGCGCCTGACGGAAACGCCGGTAACAAGGCTGGCAGGCCAGCCCTTTGTATACCACCCGGTGCCCCTCTAAAGGATAAGGCCCGTAAACAGCCGCGTCCACGGGGCCGAAAATGCTCACCGTCTTGATCCCGGCCGCCACCGCCACATGCAAAGGCCCGCCGTCATTGACAATCGCCAGACGGCACCGGCCCAAAAGGGCCGCCATCTGCATCAGCGTCGTTTGTCCAGCGGCGGAGTATAAAGGAAGGTGAGCCAGGCGGGCAATTTCTTGGCATAACCGCTCTTCCCCGGCATCGCCCATCAGTATAACAGCGGCGCCCGAATCCGCAATGATTTTATCCGTTAAATCCGCGTATTTTTCCGCCGGCCAGCGTTTGTTTTTAGCTTGCGCGCCCCAACTGGCCCCGCCCCCCGGGACCACCGCAACCAAAGTCTTATTGAAATCAATGCCCTGCCCTTTAAACCATTGCCGGGCCCATTCTTCATCCTGGGCGGTCACAGGCAGCTCCATGCGTGTATCGATGACATCAATCCCCGCATGCCTTAATAAATCCAGGTAATATTCAATCACATGCCGGCCTTCATAGCCCTCCAAAATGATCTTGCGCGTCAGAAAACGTCCGCGGCCGCGGTAATCATACCCAATGCGTTTGGGAATGCCGCACCACCACCCTAAAAAACCAAACGTGCTGTTGAGCGAAAAATCAAACACCCCATCAAATTGCTCAGTTTTTATTTCCCGGATAAAATCCAGCCACTCTCGGAAAAACGCAATAGGATTGCGTTGATATGCCGCGTAGAATTCATCCCGCTCATACACCAGCACCCGGTCGATCTTTGGATTGTGCTCCAAAAACTGCGCGGTGCGGCGATTGCCGATATAGACGATGCGGGCATTGGGACAGGCCCGCCGGAGATTGCTGATCACAGGGGTGGTAAACAATACGTCCCCGATGCCAAAGGAATTGATGAGAAGGATTTTATTCATCATTCCATCTTTTGCTTCACGCGGCGGCCGGTTTTATAGCGCAGGCGTAAAAGCCGCAAGGGGTGCCACCAAAAGCGTTGATCTATTTCTCTGCGATCCTTCCGGCTTAAGGCATGGGCCCCAAGGCGGGCGCTGATCACCGATGGATGCGTGCCAAAATACACCGGGAAACGATGCAGGTCGCCGTAACCTGTTGAGGATTTGTTCCGGTCTCCATACCCGATCCGGGCCGCATTTTCCGACCGCCGGGCCAGATCTTCCGTAGAATTGACCCAGCCATAATGGTACAGCAAGCAACCGGTTTGGCAGCTGCGCAAAGGCCGTCCGTCCTTGCGCCTGAAGCCAAAGGCATCCCCAAAGGACTCGATATCGCCGTTATTGCGGATGATCCGGTCCTGCTTTTGATACCAGCCGGCATCGATGCGGTAACGCCAGAACGATCCGTAAAAATGCAGCCATTTAAAACGCAAGGCATCCACGCCGGGATCGTTTAAAAATTTCTGCATGCAGCCTTTGAGCCGCGGCAGGTCCGCTTCATGGATGACTTCATCGGTTTGCAGATAAAACGCCCAGTCCCCGGTGCAATAGCCCAAAGCTATATTGGTCTGCTCCGACAGTACCGAAGGGCCCTTGCTCATATCCCAGATTGTTTCAATAATGCGCAGCTTGGGATTTTTAATGGAACGCAGCAAATCCAGGGTCCCATCTTCACTGTCCCCGGCATTGACGATAAATTCATCGCACACCGGGAGGATGGAGGTGATGGACTCTACCACCGGATAATTATATTTGATGGCATTTCGAACAATGGTAAAACCGCTGATCTTCATCTTATTTCTTTAACTTGCAAAATAATCCATGATGGCGTCTGGCTGACGGGAATGTAATTTGCCTCAATAAAGCCCATGGTTTCTCTAAAATGCCGGCGATTGGCCTCCACCGGAAAATAGGAGGTCTCAAAATAGTCCGGTATCTTTTTGGGCACGACCGCATAGCGCGGTCTGGCTTGACGGACTTGAGCAAACCATTGGCTGTGCCATTGCGGCGACATCCACGCCATGGTCGCGCTGGCAAAACGGCCTATATACGGACGGTCGACAATAAAATGCACCGCGCCCATTTCCGGATACATCAAGACAGGCTCCTGCGCGGTTGTGTGCTGGTGCAGGAAATCATTGAGCATGCTCAAATCCTGCGCCTGCTCCAATGGAATGACCATGTTCTTCAGACGCGGCAAATCCATGCGCTGCACCTCTTGCCCTTTCAAAGGGTCCTTACGAAAAAATAAAAAACGTTTATTAAAACGGCTGATGCTGTATCCCAGAGATGAAATAATTATTCCGGCCATGAGCACATAAACCCATTTTGGGGACACGTACCTAATGCCGGGGACATGTACGATTTTTGTACGTGTCCCCGGTACATGTCCCCAAAATTCTATCAACCGGCTCAACATATAGAACAAAATAATCTTCTCCGGCTGGAGCGACATTTCAAAGACACTGGCCCATAAATTACGGAAGCCCGTCACATACACCATAAATCCATATACGGCGGCCGCGGCCGCGG
>JACQQW010000287.1 GCA_016206745.1 Candidatus Omnitrophota bacterium
ACACTCCCCTTTTTATTTAATTATAAACAAAGCCGGTTTTTTGGGCAATGGGACATTGAAATTCCGCCATTCTTGCATGGTTTTAGTCCGGATAAACTGGGCCTTGCCGGTAATATCCAAGGCCACACAAAGCAATGTTTTTACATCCAGATGAGCCAGAAGATCATCCATTACATTTTGATTACGGTACGGCGCTTCCATGACTATTTGAGTTTGCCCCTCCTGCTTCGCGCGTTTCTCTAAATTCTTGATTTTTACAGCGCGTTCTTTGGCATCTTTGGACAAATACCCATTGAACGCAAAATTTTGCCCGCCCAAGCCGCTGGCCATCAATGCCAGCACAATCGACGAAGGGCCAATCAAAGGAATGATGTCCATATTGTGCTGATGTGCCGCTAATACCAAATCAACGCCCGGATCGGCAATACACGGACATCCTGATTCCGAAATAATACCGCTGTCCTGCGCCTTGAGCAACGGGACATATTCTTTAATTTGAGCGGATGTGGTGTGTTCATTGTAATCCAGAAACAGGCATTCTTGCAGAGGAAAATCCGGATTTAATTGTTTCAGCAGCCGGCGGGCGGATTTGAGTCCTTCCACAAAAAACAGGCGCACATGGGCAATGGCAGACACGGCGTTTGGATCGGCGTCAAAACCACGTTCGCTGATACTGTTGGGGATCAAAAAAAGCCTGGGCATAAATTTCATCATAGCGCTCAGGAACGGATCTGACAATGGGATAAAATATAAATAAATATTGCGCCATTGATTGGCAGGATATACTATACTTTCTATGAATATCGTTATCCTTAATCCCTCTTTTGGCGATAATTTTGTGCGCGTTGCCCGCTGGGCCGCGAAGTCCCGCGGCCGGGTGCAGCGCCATCCCGAATATTTGCTTACCGCCGCGCAAGTGCTCATTGACACCGGCCATAACACGCATTTTGTGGAGGCCGCGGCCCGTAATTTTACCGTTGAGGAATCTATTGAAACAACCGTCGCTTTAAAGCCTGACCTTCTGGTCATGCATGCCACCACCCCCTCGATTTATGCCGACATCGAACAGGCGCGCATCATCAAAGAAAAAACCAGATGCAAAGCGGTCTTTGTCGGCCAGCACGCCACGGCGGAAGTGGACAATACCTTTGAGATCGGCCGAGGTGTGGTCGATTATATTTTGCCGCGCGAATATGATTACAGCTTGCGTGATCTGGCCAATGGCATTGCCGACGATAAAAACCTGGGGCTGTGCTGGCTGCGCGACGGCAAGGTGGTCAAGAACATGCCCCGCCCCGATATCGATGTCAATGAACTGCCCTTCCCTGCCTGGCAATTGATCCAGCCCCAATGGTATCCCGACGGCGGCAAAAAATTCCCATTTTTAACCCTGATGACCGGGCGCGGCTGCAACAATGCCTGCACCTTCTGCCGGGACCCGCAATTGATGTACGGGTATAAGCTGCGCAACCGCCGGGCGGATCTGGTGGTGGCGGAAATGGAACATGACCTTAAACTGCACCCGCAAATCAGGGAAATCATGTTCGAGACCGACACCTTTGCGGCCGAACGCCAGCACGTCATGGATGTGTGCAATTTAATCATCGCAAAAGGGATCAATAAACGCATCAGCTGGTCATGCAATATGCGCGTCAACACGGACCTGGATCTTTTGCCTTTGATGCGTGAATCCGGATGCCGCATGCTGATGACCGGATTTGAGTTCGGCACCGACGAAAATTTACGCGTCATCCGCAAAGGCGGGGTCAGCGTGGACATGGCCCACCGATATTCCGAAGAAGCCCATCGCCTGGGATTCACCATCCACGGGTGTTTTATGATCGGCGCTCCCGGCGAAACCAGGGAAAGCGCGCGCAAAACCATCGACTTTGCCAAGTCCATGCCTTTGGACACCATTCAAATCACCGGGGTGGCCTCTTACCCGGGCACGTCCCTGTATAAATGGGCCAAAGAACATAATTACATTCTGGCCAAAGACTGGCGCGACTGGTTGACCCCGACGGGTGAACAACGCACCCTGCTTTCCTACCCGCAATTCTCCCATAAAGACATTGATGAACACATCGACATCGGCCTGAAAGAATTTTATTTACGGCCAAAACAAATGTGGCGCATGCTGGTTTCCATCAACACAATGGGTGATCTCTTAAGAAAATTGCATGGGTTTAAAGCATTCGTCGATTATTTCGCCCAAAAATGCCTGCGCGTGTTTAAAGGCCGGCGTTTGAACAATGCGCCGCAAACCAAATTCCTGCACCGCGTGCCGCGCCTTCAAACGGCCGCATCAAGCCGGAATTTGACACCTGTCGGATGATTTGGTATAGTAAGAAATAATTCGAAGGAGACCTTATGTCACATATTGTTACAGAACCTTGCATCAAGTGCAAATACACCGATTGCGTCACAGTTTGCCCGGTGGACTGCTTCCATGAAGATAAAGAAATGCTGGTCATAGACCCCGATGTCTGCATTGACTGCGGCGCCTGCATCCCGGAATGCCCCGTGCAAGCCATTTACGCGGATTCGGATGTCCCGGAAAAATTCAAAAGTTATATCGCACTCAATGCCTCCAAGTCTAAAGAGCTCCCGGTCATCACTGAAAAAAAGACGCCTTTAGCAGAACCGAAGTAATCCATGTGGTTTTTCATGTATGGCTGTTATTTCTTTTCCCTGGCATCATTTTTGATGCTGGGGATTGTTTTTGTGCAGAGCTTGACGCCTTTTTATGTGTTCAAGGCTTCCCCCATGTCCTTTTTAATTTTGACCAGCATTGTTTATCTGTTCACCGAGACGCTGGTGATGTTCTTCTTCGTGGGCACCGGCGTCAGCGTCAAAGAATACATGCTCGAGCACAAGATCACCGGTAATTTTCATAAACGGATGATCGCCCTTAAACGTGTCATGTATCCCCCGCAATTATTGAACATATTGATTTTAATGACGGCCTTTATATTCTACGGCGCTGCCGATACGGGTAAAATGTCCGTTTGGATATACCGCGGCCTGTTGCTTTTAGGGATATGGCATTTTTGTTACGCAAAACTGCTGCAGCACCGCAGTTTCAGGGACAATACTTTCATCATCCTGGAAATGGCCGGCATTGACCTTCCTTCTTCCCTCCCCTGCACCGTGTCTGGTGCAGGGAGGGTCAGGGAGGGGGTACATTGAAATGTGCTGGCTGGCCAAAATATTCCAAGCCGCAGGCCTGGCGCTGATGGCCTGGGGGTTTATCAAAAATTTCCCGAATTTAATGCCGCATAATATATTTCTGATTGCCGCCTTGTTTTTTATCATCGGCTGGGTCGTTCAAACGCATATGCTTAGAAAATAAATATGGCAGACGATAATAACCTGCGGACCATCCTGAAATTCGACACCGGCGCCGACGGGTTCTTAAAAATGATCGCCGTCTTAGGCGTCGGCGCGGTGATCGTTTTAACGGTGGGGATTTATTTCTTAAATGTGGTCATGGCGGAGATGAGGCAAATATCATGAAATGGATGGAGCGTCTTAAATCCAAATGGAACATCCAAAGCGACTGGGATTTCTGGATGATCATGCTGACCTTTTCCTTGGCAGGGATGTCCATCATGTCCATCCGAAAGGTCATTTTCCCGCTCATTGGCATCAAAGCCACAACTCCAATGT
>JACQQW010000292.1 GCA_016206745.1 Candidatus Omnitrophota bacterium
CATGTTTTTTATTTCTTTCCGAAGCGTCGGCACGCTCCATTTTTCTAAACGACACATCTCAGTATAAAAATTTCTAGCTAAATCTGATTTGATTTCTGAAAGAATTTTCTTTTTTGACACTATTCCCCCCTTGGGTTTGTCTTACTGCGTACGGGGGAACGCTGGATTGAATTTAAATGCCCAATAAAAATACTCACCAACTCTTTTTTATCTAAATTATTTAAAAGTAGTGATATAAACAGCAACCACATCCAAACCAATCAAAACTACACAATTCCATCTTGATTCTCCTTACTGGAAATCAAATTAACAGCAATGACCGCGTCAGTAGTGATCAAAGCGCGTTTGAGGCAGGCAACCGATTCTTCCAGCCGCTCAAATTCAACCGGTTTTCCATTCAAAAGGACGTTTTGGATCTTATAGGCGCCAGCATCCAATCTTTTTGGGTTGCGGTATTCGACCGTGATTGTATGCCCGGCGAATTGGCAGGTCACCCCGGCGATTCCGTCGCGGCCAAACTGTTCTTTGACCAGTTTAGGCGCCAGAACCAGGTCCCCGTAATGGCCGCGCACCCCAAAGACCTGTGTCAATTGGGTCAGCACCATCCAACTGGCCGAGCCGGTCAAATAATGGTACATGCCCCGGCCTTCAGAATCAAAATATTCCGGGATGCCCGGATAAATTTTGCTCTTTTCCCCATCATTGGCCATGGTATAAATGGAACTCAGCACTTCAAAGCCCTTGCGTATAAACCCCCGGCTGTACAAAGCGTAAGCGTACATGACATTCATATGCGAAAAAAAAGACCCGTTTTCTTTGGTCCCATAGGCAAAACCAAAGGCGCGCCCCAACTCCATATAATGCCGCTCGCCAAAATCGGTATTGAGCCTGTACCCGCCCGATTTCTTGTCGCGCAAAAAATGCTCCACGCTGTCCATCACCAACGCGATGTCATCGTCACAAGCCAGGCCGCTCATGACAGCAAAGACCTGGCCCGTCAATGTCATGCGCACCGCATTGCCGTTTTTGCCTTCCACACGCCGGGCATGATTGTCGTAGTAGCCGTTAAACCACTGGTAAACCTTGCCGCCGTCCTCCACGGTGATTTTTTCATGGTTGCGGACATGGCCGAACAGCCAGTGGCCTTTTTTGCGCAGATCCGCGGCGACATCAGCCACGTCTAATTCCACTTGCTCGCCGCTAAGGGCCGGCTGGACACTGGTAAAATATTCGCCGAATAAACGCGCCTGCTTTTCCTGCGCATGGTCATAATTGACCGGATGATCAGTCAATGTGTCTAAAAGTGCCAGCAATTCTTTGGCCACGCGGATTTTAGCGGTCCCTTTATGTTTGCCCAGATCTTCAATCATGTCCGCGATCTTCAACAAATTTCCGCCGTAAAACGCGGTAAACGCGACGCTTTCGCCCTTGGCAAAAGCCATGTCCAGCCCGTCATTCCAGTCCGCGCTTTCTAAGCGGATGATATTATGTTCGCCCACATTAAAAAACTGGGTCAAATGCTGCACCAGTAAATGCTCAAGGATGGTGCCTTCGTACACATGCCCTCTTTTATCCAGCAGTTTATGGCCGTAAGCGTTCACCCAGGCCAGGTCTTTTTCAAAGGTGCGTGACATTTGGGGGTCGCGGAAATACACTTGTTTATACAGGAGAATGTCAAAGTCGCCGCTTTGATGAATGTACAGCAATAAAGTCAAGAACGGCCAGCAGCCATGGTCCATCCACACCCGGGTGATGGCGTTGCGGTCGGCGATAAATTCGGGCTTGGCGCCGATGATGGTGGCATTGCTTCCATCGATGCGGATACCGGCGCAATTGTCGATGAGGCCGGCACGCGCGGTCTGCGGTTCGATCAAAATCAGCGACAATAAATCCTGCCACAAATCACGCCAGCCCTTGCCGCCTTTGCCATAATCATGGTCGGGTAAGAATGAACAGCCGAAAATACGGCGCAGGACCGGCTGTAAAACCACCCAGCGCATCCAGGCATTGAAACCTTCATCCCCGCTCTTGAACGCAATGGCGGCAATTTTGTCCGCCCAGAATTTTTTATTGGCCTCCCAGGCGGCATCAAATTGGGGCATGCCGGCAAAATGCCCGAAAACACGCACTGCTTCCGTCGCGCAAGCCGCCACCCCGACCGCAATCATATAACTTTTGCTTTGCCCGGGGCTTAAAATCTGGTCTTTAAACCGCAGCGCGCCCACGGCTTCTTTGCCGTGCAGGGCCTCCGGGGCCAAATGCGCGGGCCGGCGGTTTTCCAGGACCGCCTGCGGCGCGTCCATGCCGCCGCCGTCGCCATAAAACGCATCCACCGTCGGAAATGTCCCGGCCGGTGCGGCGTTTTGGTCATCACAGCCATAAACAAAATAAACCCTGCGCATGTCCTTATGGCCTTCTTCATTAAAAGCCATGGCGGGCTCTAATAGGACCCCATCCGGGTTCTGCGCAATACGGTGTAATAAAGCGGTGACATGCTCATGATCATGTTTATTGGCCAAAGAACGGCCGAATACCGGCACCGCCGCGGTGGGCGTAAAACTCAATTGCCTGCCGGAAATGTTCTTGACCGTGACGCGCATCAGCTCCACGGTTTCATTGGTGGATGGGATAAAATTCACCGCGGACAATTCCACACCAGCGGCTTCGTGCACGCGTGTCAGTTTATGCCATAGTTGCCCCATTTCGATGGTGGTTGACCCGGGCGCGCCTTCCTTCGCCAGACTATAAACTCCTTTGCCGTCCACCCAAACAAAAAAATCGCGCAACGGCCAACGCAAGTCTTCCCGGGAAGCCGGCTTGCTGACATAATGGAATTTGTCAACTTTGATATCACCGCTGAGGTTTGGCGTGATGGAGGACTTCAAACCTGCGGCATCGCTGCCGCATAAAGGCGCGTAAATGGTCTTGATCCCCGCGGCCCGGCGGGAAGTAAAGCTGACGCCGTCCGGTAAGAATGTATAAAATTGTTCTTTCGACATAAGGGAGTAGAATACCAGAAGAATTAGATGAAATCAACCCCGCTTCGCCCCAAAACTACGCTTCGCTTGTTTGGGGGCTTCGCAGGGCTTGGCCCTGCGAAGCCAAACGCGAAAGCATTTTGGCGAAGCAGGGCTAGCTTTGAAGCGCAGACTCGAATAGGCGGGACATGTTCATAAAATCCACTTTATGGAACTGCAAGCCGACATCCCACATGGCCGCATTGGCGGGTCTGGTCCACACCACCCTGCCCCTTAAAACCGTCGGGAACTCCCCGCCATGGACCTTTACTTCCAGTGCCACCGGATCATCCAGATACAGGCGTTCGCAGGTGATGAAACGCACACCCCAGGCCGAAGCGTCCCGCAAAAATACATCGGTGCCGTACTCATCGCGGGAATCTTTGAATTTGACCGGGAACCGCGCGGAAAAACGCTCGAATATACGGCGCTCAACACTCATCGGATCATGCCTTCCGGAAGTAACTCTTTAACCGGCTTGGGGGGCCGGACAAGACCTCCTCAAAGTTAAGACCGATGCGGTACTGGTCCGAATCTGAAAGTTTACGCACCCACTTGACCACTCCCAGCACCAAGACCGGTTCAGTGTTGGGCTTCAACTGGATTTCAATGGCCACTTTTTCATTAATTTCATGGGAATGGGAAGAAACAAAACCAATGCCGTGGGAACTGATATCAACCGTCTGAGTGTCGTCAAAAGCCGAACCTTCCTTGCTTTCAACAGGGACATAACACCCTTGGCGGGCTTCACTGCGTTTGTTGGCGCCGGCTGTTTTCATAAGCTC
>JACQQW010000288.1 GCA_016206745.1 Candidatus Omnitrophota bacterium
AGCGACATTGTCAAACACGTCTAGAAAATCGTACAGGGCCCCTTCCTGGAACAGATATCCCATGCTTTTACGCACCTTAAGCAGTTCTTCCTCGCTTAAGCGGCTGATGTCCACGCCGTCGATCAATACCCGCCCCTGGTCAGGAAGCATCAATCCGATCAAATGCTTTAATAAAACGGTCTTGCCCGTGCCGCTGGGGCCCAGGACCGCCACGATCTCGCCGGCGGCTATGTCGAAACTTATGTCTTCCAGGACTTTTTGGCCGCCAAGATTCTTATATAAATTCTGCACTTTAATCATTGCGGGGCCGCTCAAAATAACGGTATTTGTTCTTGGCAAATTTGGTATAAATCCGGTCATAGGGCTTGATGTCGATTTTATCGACGAATATCTGCACGCCGCGGTGCTCCCCGACCTGGTAAACTTCCGAATCTTTCAAATGTTCAACGTCTTTGACCGGAAACCATTGCTTTCCCTCATACATGACAGGTTCTCCATTGCGGATCCACGCGGCTTCGATCAGGGGTGCCGGATAACTTTGCAACTGGCCGTCATTACCGGAATTATTATGCACGCATCCGGAGGAAAAAAATAAAATGCAAGCTGCGGTGAACCCCCTCCCTAACCCTCCCAAAATAACTTTCATCTTTACCCCCACACCGTTAAAATGATCTTGGTTAAAATGGCATTAGAAACAATAACGCTGATATAGGAATATGCCACCGCTCTGGTGGTAAAACGCCCGACCCCCAAAGCGCCGCCTTGGGTATAAAACCCATGGTAACAACAGATCCAGGCAATGATCACCGAGAAAAAAAATACTTTGATAAACCCGCTGAAAAAATCCACATACCCGATCGATTGGATCGTCTCGCGCAGGTAAAAAGAACTCGGCAAATGCGCTTCATGGACGCCGATCATATACCCGCCGGCGATGCCGATGATCTCCGCGATGATGACCAGGACCGGCAGCACCAGCACACAGGCCAAAAACCGCGGCACCACCAAAAGCTCAATGGGGTTGACGCCCATCACCCGGGTGGCCTGGATCTGGTCATGGGTGTTCATGGTGCCCAGTTCCGCGGTCATGCCCGCGCCCGCCTTGCCGGAAAAAATCAACGCGCTGAACACCGGGCCCAATTCGCGCACCAGCGAAAGCGCCACTAACCGGGCAATGAATTCTTTGGCACCGAACCGCTGCAAGGTCACCACCCCCTGCAGTCCCAGGACCATGCCGGAGGCCATTGCCGTCAGCATGATGATCACGATCGACTGCACGCCCTGTTCATACATCTGGGCCAGGACTTCAGGCCACCGCACCCTGCCCTTGCATATGACCTTAAGAATGCCGCCGAGAAAAAAAATGGCCTCTCCAATATTTTTAATCATCATGGCAGCCAAATCCGCTCGAATTCTTTGTTTATTTTCTGCGCCTGGGTCAAAGAAATATGTTTACCCTCCGCGCCCTTCACTGAAACCGGCCGGGTCTTTGTCTTCTTGTCCCGGCGCCTGACGAGGTCCGCGGCAAATTCCCCCACGCCCAAGACCCCCGCGCCCAGGGCGCGCGCGTACAGCTTAATGTCTTTGTCGTCGCTGACAACCACCAATTTCTTTTTGGCCGGCGACCGCTCCACCATGCGCTTGAGGCAGTCGTCCGCGCTCTCCCCTGCGGTAAAAATGACCCTGGCGCATCCGCAAGGGGGCCGGCCGAAGTATCTGGGGTCGCCGTCGAAAACCACCGTCACCGCATTCCGCGCACTGCCCTGTGGACGGACGATATTCAACCATGCCAACAGCCGCAGGCGCCGGTCTTCAAGCGTCCCCTCGCAAAAGCGCGGCACTTGGTTGATGATGTTGTACCCGTCCAAGAGATAATGTAAGGACATAAAACAGCCCGCCCAAAAGCCCCACCAGCACCATAAAAACAAAATTGATCAAACTCAGGCCCAGGGCCACCCCTTGCGGCACTCCGACTTTGGAAAGCAGATACACCCAGCCGAATTCCCGCACCCCCAGGCCCCCGATCGACGGCAAAGAAGTC
>JACQQW010000296.1 GCA_016206745.1 Candidatus Omnitrophota bacterium
ATGTTATACTTCTATTAACTAACAGAGGAGGCGCTTTATGATTGCTGTGAATATACGGGAATTTGCCCATCACTTATCCAAGTACCTTAAAACCACAAAGGCCGGTGAACGCGTGGTGATTATGGAACGTAATAAGCCCATCGTGGATCTTATCCCCCATAATGAACACTTAATCCAGCCCGGATGGAAACGAAAAATAGAAAAAATAAGGCTCAAAGGAGAACCCATGAGCACCACTATTATTAAAATGCGCGAGGAAGAAGACCGATGAGGGCTTTTATTGACACTTCCTCCCTGCTCAAAAAATATATTCACGAACCGGGTTCAGATAAATTTGACCAATTATTGGAAAACATCAGGGAAATTGCCGTATCCCCGACTTTATTGTTGGAAATCCATTGCGCTGTTCAAAGGCGGTTCCATGAACGGATTATTACCGCCGAACAGAAAGAATTCATAAAAGAAGAAATTAAAAAGGACGATGTTTATCTTGCCAAAGTTGCGTGGAGCAATGATCTGGAGCAAAAAGCATTACATATTATTGAACGCCATAAAATCAAGACCCTCGACAGCATTCAACTCGCCTCCGCCCATTTTTCAAAGGCGGACATGTTCGTCACCTCCGACCATAAACTTTTTCAAATCGCCAAAAAAGAAATTAAAAACACTGTTTTGGTTTGATTCCGAAATTATCCGCCGATGTGGTACATTTCCACTTTGGGCAGGTGTTGGGGGGACTGGCGCAGTTGGGAGCGCAGTTCGGAATAGCGGTCTTCGCGTTTCATCCAGGTCACCCGGATCAAATGGGCCAGGAAGTCGTCGGTGGTGCCGCTTCTTAAATGTTCCTTTAAGTCCGTGCCGTGGGTGGCAAACAGGCAGGTGTACATTTTTCCTTCCGCCGAAAGCCGCAGGCGGTTGCAGGTGCCGCAAAAGGCGTGGCTGACGGAAGAGATAAACCCGATTTCTCCCTGGCCGTCTTTGAACCGGTAACGCTCATTGGTGTCCCCGCCTTCCGTCCCTCCCATGTATTCCAAAGGATAAACCGCTTCAATGGTCCGGATAATGTCACGGGAAGGCACCACATTTTTATATTTCCAATGGTTCTGGTTGCCAACGTCCATATATTCAATAAACCGCAGCACATGGCCGGTGCCGCGGAAATACCGCACCAGGTCCATAATGGCATGGTCATTGACCCCGCGCTGGACCACGGCATTGATTTTAATGCGTTTGAACCCCGCGGCCCCGGCGGCTTTGATCCCTGCCAGCACATCTTCCACCTTGCCGCGGTCTCCGCTTAATTGTTTAAATACGGCGGGGTCCAAAGAATCCAGGCTTACAGTCAGGCGTTTTAACCCGGCTTGTTTTAAACGCGGGGCCCATTGCGTCAACATGGACCCATTGGTGGTCAAGGCCAGGTCTTCCACGCCTTCAATGGCGGCCAATTGACGGACAAGCACGTCCATGTCCGGTCTTAACAATGGTTCACCACCGGTCAAACGCAGTTTCTTGACCCCCAAAGCCACAAAAATCCGGGCGCAACGGGTGATTTCATCGAAGGAAAGCCACTGGTCCTTGTCTAAAAATTGATAGGCATGGTGAAACTGTTCACCGGGCATGCAATACGGGCAGCGGAAATTGCAGCGGTCGATGACGGAAATGCGCAAGTCATGGAGTGGTCTGGAAAGTTGGTCTTGAATCATAGACAAAGACTATAGACCAGAGACCATAGACCAGAAACAATAAACCTTTAAGGTCTTTAGTCTATAGTCTATGGTCTTTGGTCTAATATGTTATTCTGTTGATATTGTTTTAACCTTCTCAATGGCCCCGTTCATGGTATGCCAGCCCAAGGACGCGCATTTGACCCGTGAGGGATATTGCCAAATGCCGGAGAACACGGTCAATTTGCCTAAATGATTGGGCTGCGTGTCCGGTTTTAATTCTCCAATGACCAAATCATGAAACTCCTTAAATAAAACTTTGGCCTCATCCGTGGTCTTGCCTTTTAATGCCGTGGTCATCATCGACGCAGAGGCCTTGGAAATGGCGCAGCCCGATCCTTCAAAGGCCGCTTCCTCAATGATGTCCTGGGCATTGACCTTCATATACACCCAAAGATGGTCCCCGCATAAAGGGTTATACCCTTCGGCCGCATGGGTCGCGCCTTCGGGCTTTTTAAAATTGCGCGGATTGCGGTTATGCTCAAGGATGGTCTGTTGATATAGTTCGTCACGCATTACTTAAATATTTCCTTCGCTTTGCACACCGCTTTGACCAATATATCCAATTCTTCTTTAGTATTATAAAAAGCCAGCGACGCGCGGGCGGTGGCCGGCACTTTGAAACGCTCCATCACCGGCTGGGTGCAATGATGCCCGGTGCGTATGGCCACACCTTGTTCATCCACAATGGACCCCAAGTCATGCGGATGGATATTATCGAGGACGAAGGACAAGATAGAAGTCTTGTCTTTAGCCGTGCCGATCAAACGCAGGCCCGGCACCGATGATAACACCCTGGTCCCATGATCCAACAGTTCTTTTTTGTGCGCGGACATGGCATCGATGCCGACCGACTGCACATAATCCAGCGCCGCGCCCAAACCGATCACTTCGGCAATGGCCGGGGTCCCCGCCTCAAATTTATACGGCAGGCTGTTATAGGTCGTGCCGTTAAAACTGACGCTCTTGATCATGTCCCCCCCGCCCTGATATGGCGGCATGTCCTCAAGGATGGCTTCCTTGCCGTATAAAATGCCGATGCCGGTGGGTCCAAAAATTTTGTGCCCGGAAAACACCAAAAAGTCGCAGTCCAAAGACTGCACGTCGATGGCCGTGTGCGTCACGGCCTGCGCGGCATCGATCAATACTTTGGCCCCTATGGCATGGGCAGCTTCAATGATTTTTTTGACCGGGTTGACGGTCCCCAAAGAGTTGGACACATACACGACCGACACCAACCGCGCCCTGGGCGACAACAGTTTAAAGTATTCCTCAAGAATAAATTCCCCGGCATCATTGATGGGCACGACTTTTAATACGCATCCGGTTTGCTGGCACAGCATTTGCCACGGCACAATATTGGAATGGTGCTCCATGTGCGAAATAATGATTTCATCGCCTGGTTTTAAGAAATGGCGGCCATAAGATTGTGCGACTAGATTAATGGATTCTGTGGAACCGCGGGTAAAAATGATTTCCTGCATCCGGCGGGCATTGAGAAAGGCCCTGACCCTTTGACGGGCATTTTCGAATTCCAGCGTGGCCTGTTCGCTAAGGTAATGCACCCCGCGGTGCACATTGGAAGTGCCGCGGCTGTAATGGGCGTTGACGGCATCAATGACAGCCGTTGGTTTTAAGGTGGTCGCGGCATTGTCCAAATAGACCAAAGGTTTGCCATAAACGCTCACCTTAAGGTTGGGGAAATCCCCTCTGACTTTTTGAATATCCAGGGCGGACATAATAG
>JACQQW010000039.1 GCA_016206745.1 Candidatus Omnitrophota bacterium
CCTCCGGATGGACGACCACGTTGATCTGGTCATGGCGCAAACCGAACAAACGCTGGGCCTCGATAAACTCAAATCCCTTGTTCATCAAGGTCGCCGAATCGACCGTGATCTTCGACCCCATGTTCCAGCATGGATGGCGCAAAATATCTTTGACGGTCATGCGGTCAAAATGTTTGGCTTCCAGGTCCCGTAAAGGCCCACCGGACGCGGTCAAATGCACCCGCTTTAACGGGGACTTCTGCCCCTGGAGGCATTGAAAAATGGCGCTCTGCTCGCTGTCCACCGGGATGATCACCGCCCCATGCGCACGGGCCGCGGCCATGATCATCTCTCCCGCGATCACCAAAGCTTCTTTATTGGCCGGCGCGATCGTTTTGCCGGCCTTGGCCGCGGCCAAAAAAGGGGCCAGGGCCGCTGCCCCGCGGACCGCAATCACGACGATATCCACGTCCTTGGACGAGGCGATCCCGGCCAGTCCGTCCCCGTCTTGAGCGCCTAACGCCACATACTTTGGACGGTACCGGGCCGCCTGCAACTTGAGCAGCCGGGCATTGCTGTGGGCCGTCAAGGCCACGACCTTGAACCGGCCGGGATGCCGGTCAATGACCTTTAAAGCATTGGTCCCGATCGATCCGGTCGAGCCTAAAATCGCAACATTGCGTCGGTGCATATTACAAGCTTTTTAGCGTCGAACTCATATATAAATAAAACGCCGGCACGGCAAACAATAAACTATCGATCATGTCCAAAATACCGCCCAAACCGGGGAGCAGTTTACCGGAATCCTTGACCCCGCAATCGCGTTTGATCAGCGACTCCGATAAATCGCCCAACTGGCCCAAAGCGCCAAAGAACGCGCCCATCAAGGCCACCTGCCAAACAGGGAACTGCGCGCCCGGCGGTAAAAATGACCGGAACATAACTGCCGCCAGGGCGCTGACAGCCAACGCTCCGATACCGCCTTCCACGGATTTATTAGGGCTGACCTTGGGTAAAAGCGCATGTTTGCCGAATGTACTGCCGACTAAATATGCGCCTATGTCCCCGCCTTTGGTGACCAGCAAAATAAACCCGACCAGTTTTACCCCCTCCACACCGGGCAGCATGAGGCGGATTTTGACCAGAAAACTGAAAAACCAGGCCACATATAAAATCCCGAACAAGGTCGTGGACAAGCCCAAAATCGCATTACGGTTGTCCTGGCGGGCGAACTGCATCAGTAAAATCAAAAGGAACCCGGCAACGATAAACAGCAGTTCCCAATTTTTAGTCAATTCAAAGCGGGTGAAAATGGAAACCGGGATCAAAAACCCGATCAGGATCCCCACATAACTGTAAATGGGAATGTCTTTTTTCTTGATCATGTAAAAGAACTCGTATAAGCCGCCGACCGTCAAAAAACATACGACCGCAATGAACATCGCATCATAAACCACCGCCAAGAAAGTCAGCGCAATCATGAATGCGGCGGATAAAAATCTGGCCCTGGGTATCACACCACCCCTCCGTAACGTCTTTTTCTGCCTGCAAAATCTTTGAGCGCCAGTTGAAATTCATCCGGGGTAAACTCCGGCCAAAATTTAGGGGTAAAATACAACTCGGCATACGAAAGCTGCCACAATAAAAAATTACTGATCCTCTGTTCGCCGGACGTGCGGATCAACAAATCCACATCCGGCTGGTTTTTGGTATAGAGATGATTGCCCAGAACCCCTTCGTCCACCGCTTCAATGTCCATCCGCCCGGCCAAAATTTCCCTGCCCATGTCTTTGACCGCATCGACCATTTCCGCGCGGCTGCCGTAATTAAATGCCACGTTGAGCGTCATCGCGCATTGGGGCCCTGTCAATGCCATGGTGTCATCCATGGCCTTTAAAACTTTCAGTGGAACCCCTTGCCGGCGCCCGATAAAACGGATACGGATGCTGTTGGCGCGCAGTTCTTTCGCTTTTTGCCCCAGGGCCGCAATGAACATGCGCATAAGCACGGACACTTCTTCCTGGGGCCTGGACCAATTCTCGGTCGAGAATGCATAGATGGTCAGCACTTCAATCCCCATTTTGCGCGCGCAGGCGGTAATTTCCTCAACGCGTTTGATCCCTTCCGCGTGCCCCTGGGTGCGGGGCAGGCGCCGGCTTTGCGCCCAGCGGCCATTGCCATCCATAATAATCGCGACATGCCGCGGTAATCGGTCTTTGTCCATATCAAATAAAAAGGGGGATTATACCATCCCCCGTAAAACGCCCGTCAGATTCAACGCGAACGCTTAAATGCCGTGCATCACTGCGCCCCGGCTGCTACAACAGGAATTTCGGCGGCAGGCGGCGGCACGGCCGCCTGTTGTTCGGCCTCAACGGATTTCTCTTCCATGGCCGTTTTAAGCCTCGATTCCAAGACCTCTTTGGCCTGGACCAATTGCTCGTACTGGATTTTTAAATCCTGGTTGACCTCTTTTTCCTGGTCCAAAATGTCTTTTAATTTAGCCATTTTATCCTGGGTCGATTTTAACTGATTGTCCAAAGCGGCCAATTTTGCCGCGCTTTTTTGCGAGCTTTCTTCCGCCACCATACGGCTGTAGCGTTCTTCTTCCAGGCTCTTGGACAATTTATGTCCTTTTTCAAAAGCATAAAAAGCAAGGATAACGGCACCGGCTGTAATTAAACCGCAAATGACCAAAACAAGGTGTTTGCTCATAAACATCTCCGTATTATTTCAAACCCTCCTCATTGCCCGCATCCTGATTGGCTGTTTGGGCATTGGTTTTCTCCGTCCTGGGCAGGATCACAATCTCGACCCGGCGGTTCTTTTGACGGCTTTCTTTGGAGTCATTGCCCGCCACCGGTTTATACTCGCCATAACCGGTCGCGGCCATGCGCGGTTCGTCCACGCCTTTTTCACTCAAGAAATGCAGAACACTCAAAGCCCGCGCCGACGATAATTCCCAATTCGACTTCCAGCCGGATTTTTTGATCGGTTGATTGTCCGTATGCCCTTCGATGCCCACGTTCAAATCGGCAACCGTGGTGTTTAAAACCCCGGCCACTTTGTCCAGTTTCGGCAGGGAATCCGTGCGTAAATTTGCTTTGCCGGAATCGAAAAGCACTTCCGCGACAAAGGTAATGACCAGGCCTTTGGGCGCCATCTCCACCTTGACTTGTTTATCATTGATTTCATCTCTAAGGCGCCTTTCCAGCTCCTGTTTTGCGCGCTCTAATTCACTTAAATCGCTTCTGAGTTTGGAAATTTTCTCAACATCGGTGCGGCGGCCTTTTTGAAAAATAATCGTGCAGCCGGAAAGTCCTACGGTCAATATCAGCACCATTAACACATTCATCCCTATCTTGTCATAGCGCATCACATCCTCCTGTTTATTCTATTGCAAATTTTAGAAATTCAAATTATCACAGGCACTTATGAAAGTCAAGCGAAAGCACTAAAGTCTAGCAAACAATGATCTCATCGCGCTTGGAGCCTACCGAGATGTATTTAATCCTGACATTCAGCAGGGTTTCCAGGCGCTGGAGGTAACGGCGCGCGTTTGCGGGGAGTTTGGAATATTGACGCACCCCCCGGGTATCGCTTTGCCAGCCGGAGACGGTTTCATAGACCGGTTGTGCATGAGACAGCACTTCAAGGTCATGCGGGTAGTCTTTATATACTCTGCCCTTATATTTATAGGCCGTGGCAATCTTTAATTCCTTTAAATCATCCAGCACGTCTAATTTCATGATGGCCAGCTCTGATGCCCCGTTGATAATGAGGGCATAGCGCACTAAAATACTGTCGAACCAGCCGCAGCGGCGCGGGCGCCCGGTGGTGGCGCCGAATTCATTGCCTTTGCTGCGGATGGTTTCGTCCATTTTAGCATCAAACTCCGTCGGGAATGGCCCCTCCCCCACGCGCGTGGTATAGGCATTGACCGCCGCAATTACCTTGCCGATGTGCATGGGAGGGACGCCGGTGCCCGCGCAGACCCCGCCGATGGTGGCATTGGAAGAGGTGACAAACGGGTAGGTGCCAAAATCAATGTCGAGGAAAGTCCCTTGCGCCCCTTCAAAAAGGATCTTCTTCTTGCGGTCAATCACGTCCTTTAAATACAAAGCCGTATCGCAAATATATGGCTTTAAGCGGCGGCCATAGGAGCAATATTCCTTATAAATTTCACCGAAATCATAATTCTTACAGCCATAGACTTTGGCAAAAATATCGTTCTTTTCGTTGAGATTATCACAGAGTTTGGCTTTAAGCACCCGGGGGTTGAGCAAATCGACCATGCGCACCCCCATGCGGCCGACCTTGTCGCAGTAACAAGGCCCAATGCCGCGGCCGGTGGTGCCGATCTTATGGGACCGCTTGCTCTCACGCAGTTGGTCCATGACCCGGTGATAGGGCATGACCACATGGGCATTGGCGGAAATCTTTAATTGTTTGTCGGTCATGGGCAGGCCGCGTTTTTTTAAACCCTCAATTTCCTCCAATAAAGCTTTGGGGTCAATAACCACGCCATTGCCGATGACGCAGACTTTCGATGGCCTCAGGATGGCGGAGGGGATCAAATGGAAAACATATTCTTTGTCCCCGACAATGACGGTATGGCCGGCATTATTGCCGCCCTGGTAACGAACGGTCACGTCCACATCCTGCGAGAGGATGTCGATCAATTTGCCCTTGCCTTCATCGCCCCATTGGGCGCCGACCACCGCTAGGTTCATTTTGTATTCCTCAAGAAATATAAATTATCGCCACGGCCGCGGACAAAAAAACCGCCGCGCTCATCACCTGCCGCAGGCGCGGCGTCACCCGGCCCCAAGAAAACAATGCCGCCAAAAACACAATCAGCCACATTTGTACGGATGCATACAGGGCCAAAAACCCGGCCGTGCCCAAAAACCTGCCCGGCAAATAAAGGTTATTGCCAACGAGGGTTATGTAATAATTCGCCGGCCAAATACTGCTTAAAACACTCATCACGCCTGCCAGGCCAATGACCGCCGCATAGATCAGCTTAAATTTTGGACTGCTCATTCCAGACTGAAATAAACGGGTTGTCAGCAAACTTTGCCGGTCTTTTCCTTTGAGCAGCAGTGCCCAATCATAAAAAAATACCCCGCCCAGAGCCGCAAAGACCAGGGCCAGGGCCCGGTATATAAATACCGCCGTTTGCTCAAAAACATTCCCTGAAAAAATACTTATAAAAAAACCCAAATTCAGAACAAGGTTGACCGCAAAAAGGGAAACAATAAAAACCA
>JACQQW010000037.1 GCA_016206745.1 Candidatus Omnitrophota bacterium
CGGATTTAGTGCTTTTGGATTTTAATATGCCGCAGTTAAACGGCATACAGGTGATGGAGCAGTTCTCTTCTTTGGATCCCAATGGGTATTTGCCGGTGTTGATGATATCGGCCGAAGAGGATGCCGCCTTGCGCGTGAAAGCCTTGCAATCCGGCGCGAAAGATTTTATCAAGAAGCCTTATGAGCGCCTGGAGGTCCTTTTGCGCAGCCGTAATTTGATTGAAGTGCGGTTATTGTACAACCAAACAAAAACACAAAACCGTTCCCTGGAAGAAGGCGTCCGGGAAAGGACCAAAGAATTGTATCAAACCCGCATTGATGTTGTTCAACGCTTGGGCCGGGTGGCAGAATACCGCGATACCGACACCGGCAAGCACATCATGCGCATGAGCCGTTATGTCGAGTGTTTGGCCAGGGCGGCGGGACTTGGGCCGGCCCAATGCGAACTGCTTCTTAACACCAGTCCTTTGCATGATATTGGAAAGCTTGCCATCCCCGATGTGGTTTTATTAAAGCCGGGCAAACTGGACCCTCAGGAGTTTGAGGTCATGAAGACGCACACGACCCTGGGCGCGCAAATGCTGGCCGGGGGAGACTCGGTATTTTTGAAAATGGCGGAAACCATTGCTTTGACCCATCATGAAAAATATAATGGCAGTGGTTATCCCAAGGGTTTAAGGGGAGAAGACATTCCTTTGGCCGGCCGTATTTGCGCGGTGGGTGATGTGTTTGACGCGCTGACGTCCGTCCGTCCTTATAAAAAGGCATGGCCTTTGCCGGAGGCCTTCAATGAAATCCGCGCCGGCAACGGCACCCATTTTGACCCAAAATTAGTTGAGGCATTTTTGGACATCCAGAAAGACATTCAGAATATTTACGAAACTTATCAATAGTTCACATGGGGGGGAGTATGTCTGACAAGATTACGCTCAACATCGAGGGAAAAACAGTGGATTGTCCGGTCATTACCGGCACCGAGGGAGACAAGGCCATTGACATCGGTAAATTGCGGGCGGCCACCGGATACATCACCATGGATCCCGGTTTCGGCAATACCGGGTCTTGCAAAAGCGCCATTACCTACCTTGATGGGGACAAAGGGATTTTGCGTTACCGTGGCATCCCCATCGAGCATCTGGCTGAAAAATCATCCTTCACCGAAACCGCTTATCTCTTGATCTATGGCAAGCTCCCCGACCGTAAAGAGATGGATGCTTTTTCCAGTTCGTTCAACGAACATTCCATGATCCATGAAGACATGAAAAATTTTTTCGATGCGTATCCGTCCAGCGCGCACCCAATGGCGATCCTTTCCGCCATGGTCTGCTCGATGTCGGCGTATTACCCGGACATGATCAAGGAAAACCCGACCAAGGAGGACATTGACCGCATTGCCGTGCAATTATTGTCCAAGGTGCGCACCATATGCGCTTTTTCCTACAAGAAATCCATTGGCGAGCCGTTTGTGTATCCGCGCCATGATTTGATGTATGTGCCTAATTTTTTAAATATGATGTTCGCTTCGCCAACCAGGCCGTATAAGCTCGTTGAGGAGGCAGTGCAGGCCTTGAAAGTGCTTTTGATTTTGCATGCCGACCATGAGCAAAACTGTTCCACGTCAACCGTGCGTTTGGTGGGCAGTTCGCATGCCAATTTATACGCGTCCATTTCCGCCGGTATTTGTGCCCTGTGGGGCCCTTTACATGGCGGGGCCAACCAGGCGGTGATTGAAATGCTGGAGGAAATCCATGCCGATGGCGGCGACGTCCAAAAGTACGTGGCCAAGGCCAAGGACAAAACCAGCGGTTTTCGCCTGATGGGATTTGGCCACCGGGTGTACAAGAATTTCGACCCCCGCGCCAAAATCATCAAGCAAAAGGCCGATGAATTGCTCAATAAATTGGGCATCCATGACCCGTTGCTGGACATTGCCAAACGGTTGGAAGAGGCCGCGCTTAAAGACGAATACTTTATTGCGCGTAAATTGTATCCTAATGTGGATTTTTACAGCGGCATTATTCTAAAGGCCATTGGCATTCCGTTAAAAATGTTCCCGGTCATGTTCGCCATCGGCCGCATGCCCGGCTGGATCGCGCATTGGAAGGAAATGATCGAAGATCCCACCACCAAAATCGGCCGGCCATTCCAAATCTATATAGGGTCGCCTTCAAGGGATTATGTTCCTATTGAACAAAGAGGTTAAATAGAGTAAAATTCACAAAAACGTTTTTTTGATAAATAGTGGGACAAAATAGAGGAC
>JACQQW010000005.1 GCA_016206745.1 Candidatus Omnitrophota bacterium
CAGATCCTCGGCTTCAAACCAGTCATCGCAATCACGACCATCTTGACAGCCCCTTTTCTGATAAAGCTCGTAAGCCTTTTTCTCCACTCTTTGCGCAAAGATATTGGAATCAACGGCCTTTTCATCATTCTTAGCTTTTACTATCTTCTTTTCTACTAGTGTTGCAGTTCCCATACGACCCTCCTTTCATGATTGATTGATTCATTGATTGATGTCACACCTGACAAAAGTCTCCAAATAAGAACCTCATCGGAAACTTCTATTACCTGACAAAATTATAGTGGAACATGTTGCGGCAGAAAATTAGACGAAATACGGACAAAACCAGGTACTACTACTTAGAAAAAATCGTGAGGGGGCTTTAAAAACCAGGATACAAACTACTGCAGAACTTCAGGAGGGATTATTTGTAGTGCTCAAATCCCAGCTACGGACTCAATCAGCTCTTCCATAATGCGTCTATACTGTGGCCAACGGCCGGCTTATTTAATAGAAAAAGATACGTTCACAACTAGCATCCTCTTCCATTTCATATGAGCTTTTTTGTCAAAAGCTTGCTTTAAAATATCCTTTATTGTAACTATTTTTTGATGCCTAATTTTAAATAAAACAACGGTTTTAAAATGCTCCACCAGCTGACAAATGGAACCATCTTAGTATACCCCCCTAATTGTTTGGGCGGATAGATCTTGGTGACAAACACTTCTTTGAATTTATATCCCAAAGTCACTGTTTTCCAGAGGACATACGGCTCTAATTCATAGGTGTTAAGCCATTCCTGATCAAGGTTGATACGCGGGTCGTCAAACAGCTTTAAGCGCAGGGCGCGAAAACCATTGGTGGTGTCCGTGAGGCGATGTCCCGTCAACAGAGAAAAAGCAAATGGGTGCATGCGTGTGGCCCATTTGCGGTACAGCGGCATGTCCCCGCCGGAGCCGATTTTATTCAAATACCGCGATCCCTGCGCCACATCGAACCCCTCTTCCATGACCGGCTGCAATAAAAACGGGATTTCTTCCGGGTTGTCTTTATCATTGCCGGCCATGATGACCAAAATGCCATAATGGTGTTCCCGCGCATAATGGATGGCGGTGCGTATGGCCGCGCCCACGCCGCGGCGGTGTGGATGCCTGACGGTCTTGACCCCGCGCTGCGCGTAAGCGGCGATCATTTCGGTGGTGCCGTCGTCGGAACCGTCATCGACGATCATATAATCAGCTTGATTGTGGACGCGGCTGTTTAAAAAACGCTCGATGACGTTCCTTAGTTTTATTTTTTCATTATAAGCGACGGGAGAAACGAGGACGCTCATGGCGTGACCAAAACATCATTGAGCAAACGGTATTTTACACCGCAGGCGCAGCGCAGGGCATGGTTTAATTTCCGTCCGCAGCGGCAGGCATGGCCGGCACAATGCGCCGGATTCCCGATCACAATGGCATGGGGCGGCACGTCTTTGGTCACCACGCTCCCCGCCCCGACCACCGCATATTCCCCGACGGTAATGCCGCACATGAGCGTGGCATTGGCGCCGATGGTGGCGCCTTTTTTGACCACTGTTTTCTCTAAAACCCAGGAGTCTTTGCGGTTGCCGCGCGGATAACGGTCATTGATAAAGACCGCGCCGGCGCCCACAAACACATCATCTTCCAAGGCCACCCCGTCCCAAACCGCCACATGGTTCTTTAATGTTGCGTGATTGCCTATGCTGGCGCCTTTTTCTATAAAACAGCCGTCGCAAATATTGCAATGGTGTCCTATGGCCGCCCCTTCCAACACATTGGCAAAGGCCCAAATGCGCGTCCCATCGCCGATGACGGCTTTGGGATGGACCAACGCCTGTTCATGTTTAAAATAACTCATACGCGCACCAACTCCCCCTTGCGGTCGATGGATTCCTGGATCGCGCATAAGGCGCGCACCACGTCATGGGCGCGGCGGGCATTGGCCAGGATAGGGTCGGCATTTTGGGCGATGCAGTCGGCAAAATACTGGGCCTGGGCTTTGAGCGGCTCGGCGCTGCCGATTTTGGGGATGGTGATGCTCCCTTCGCGGGAAAGCAGTTGAAACTCGCCATAGGTTTGATAATACACATTGGTCTTCTCCACATGTTTATCATACAATTTAATCGCCCCTTCAGGATTTAAATCATCCCAGGCGGCCATCTTTTTATCTCCCACGACGGTGATTTGCCTGACCTTTTTAGGGTCCAGCCAGCTCACATGCACATTGGCCATAATATTATTGGGATAATCCAACGTCGCAAAGGCCAGGTCCTCGAGATTGCCGCCCAGGCATTTGTGGCCGCGGGCGGAAACGCTCAAGGGCGGGCTGTCAAAGAGATAATTGAAAATGGCAATATCGTGCGGGGCTAGGTCCCACATGGCATTGACATCATACCTAAACGGCCCCAAATTGGTGCGCTCGGAATGGGCATAATGGATGGCGCCTAATTCCCTGGTCTGAATATATTCGCGCAGTTTGACAATGCCCTGGTTGAACACAAAAATGTGACCTGCCATGAGCACTTTCTTTCTTTGACGGGCCAGGTCTTCCAGGACCAAACATTCCTGCGGGTCCAGAGACAAGGGTTTTTCGCACAGCACATGTTTGCCCGCTTCCAAGGACTCTTTGGCAAGATCGAAATGGAATTCGGTCGGCACCGCAATCACCACGGCATCGATGGATGTATTGTTGAGCATGTCCTTATAATTACGGGTCGGCGCAATGGCGGGGTACAATGCGCGGATGGCGGACAAACGCTGCTCATCCAAATCCGCGCACATCAACACTTTTGAAAATGCCGATTGGGAAAAAATACGGATGTGGTTGGGGCCCCAATGCCCGCAGCCTATGACACCGACTGAAATCATAGGTGGCATTATACCCAAAGCCCTTTATTTTCAAAAGCGTTTATTTTGGGATTTACTTGTTGCGCGCGGACCCTGCAGTCGGTAGAATTGGCGGTGATGATCAACAGAATGCATATTTTTACCGCGCTTTTTGTGTTGTCCGCCCTGATCAGCCTTGTCCAGCTTACCGGGCGCACCATCCAGCAGCAAACACAGCGGCCAGCCATGCCCCTGCATAGTTTAACGGAACAATTTATGGGGTTGGAAAAGGCCTTTGCCCACGCGGCCCGGGCCGGATATTACACCGATAAGAACATGGAACATCCCCTGGCCATCGCCCAATTCGAACAAGCGCAGTATGTCCTGGCCCCGACGGTATTGGAATTAAACAACACTTCCCTCCCCTTAATTATTTTTGACTGCACTTCCCCTGCAGCGGCATTGGCTAAAATCAAAGAGCTTAAGTTAATCCCGGTTTCCGCCAATAATACCGGAATTATTTTGGCGGTCAATCCCCGGGTGAATAAACCATGATGTATATGCCGGGTTTGCTTATTTCGGTCTTGATGGGCCATTTATGCGTAAAAATTTTGGGGACACGTACCGAATCCAAACAACGAATGCGGAACATGTCCCCAGAATTCGACGACCCTTTACGTTTGTTCCTGGGTGCGGCGCTGGGACTGGGCCTTAATGGGTTTATCACTTTCTTTGTCCATTTGGTTTTTGGGTGGCATGCGGCTTGGGCGCCTGTTGTGGTCAGTTTAGCAGTGTTAGGAATTGTGGGGACACGTACCGAATTAAAGCACAAAATTCGGTACATGTCCCCACAATTCCTGCCCCCCCATTGGCCAGGACTTACTCTGTTGGCATTTATAGCTGTATTTATCTTCTTCGAAGCAAACTATTATCCTTTAGGCGGATGGGATGCGTGGTCATGCTGGAATTTGAAGGCCAAGTTTATTTATTTGGGCGGGGACCATTGGAACAATATGTTTGACCCGGTATTATGGCGCAGTAATACCCACTACCCTCTGCTTTTGCCCTGCATCAATGTTTGGTTTTGGGATTTAAGCGGACAGGCTGATCCGCGGGTGCCGATGGTCAATGGCATCGTCTTTGTCCTCTTGACCGCCGGAGTTTTACTTTTTGGGCTTTACAATTTCAGCAAACAATGGCTTTTGCCGCTGGCCATGACCGCGGCGGCATTTCTGCTTCCTTTTAACATCACCATGGGAGCCAGCCAATACAGCGACGTGGTCCTGGGACTTTATCTGTTGTGTGCCTTGGTCTGCCTGATGGCGGATGAGTTTATACTGGCGGGGATATTTTTAGGGTTGCTTTCTTTTACTAAAACGGAAGGGACGGTTGCTGCTGTGATTTTGGCGGGGCTGATGATGTTAAAAAAGGGAAAGGGGAAACATTTATTTTTAACCGCCTTTGTCCTTTCTGCTTTACCGGCGATCCTGTTCACATTGTTTATGGCCCCGCGCAATGAGGCATTTATCAACGGGCTTACATCGATGGAAAAACCATCCACGCTGGCCCGCTTGCAGGCAATCGCGGTGTACCCGTTCCTTGAATTGATAAGCGCAAAATGGAATGGATTATGGCTTTTGATCCTCGGGGGATTGGCCGCGCACTGGAAAGATATGATCGAGGGGAAACTCCAAATTCTTGCGCTGTTCTTTGCTCTATACTTAGGCGCGCTGTTGGCGTATTACCAGGTGAACACATTTTTTGAAATCAACTGGTGGCTGCAAAATACATTAAACCGCATCCTCTTCGCCCTGCTGCCGGCGGTCATGTTTTGGCTGGGATTAAGTCTTTTGCAAAAAAACTAAGAAAGCCGTTTGATTTTTTTGATCTTGTATTTTAAGGTCCCGGCGGGGACTTTGATGTCCAGGGTCTCCCCGGCTTTGTGCCCTAAAAGGCCTTTGCCGATGGGGGAAAAAACCGAGATTTTATTTTCCTCATAGCTGGCTTCCTCAGGGGAAACCAGCATATAGGTCAATTCCTCGTCATTGTCCACATCTTGCAAAGTCACAATCGCGCCTATGAACACCTTGTCGGAAGGGATGTTCTCATTCTCGATGATGCGCACATTGGATAGCTTGGTTTCCAGCTCCGCGATGCGCGCCTCATTGTGCGCCTGGGCCTCTTTGGCCGCGTCGTATTCGGCATTTTCGGAAATATCGCCCTGGGCCCGGGCCTCGGCAATGGCCTTGGCAATCTTCTGGCGCTCGGCCGTCTTATACGACTCCAATTGCTCCTGCAATTTATGGAAACCCGACCTGGTCAAATAAACTTCACCGGCCATACAAAAATCCCCCTTACATTGCGGCGATGGCTTTCATCATGAGCGGGACCACGGCCTGGGCCTCATCTTTGTTCAAACGGCCCATTTTGGTGAAACTCCAGGCCCCGTCGATCAAATTTTCCCGGGTGATCTGCAATTTCTTGGGGGCCCCGTTATAAGAAAATACCCCGACGGTAACGCGGGTGTTTTCAAAATCAATCACTTCTTTGAACGTGGCAACATCTAAACTGGCATCGTAAGGCATTTTTTTCCTTTCTTTTTACCATGGACCGGCTGCGAAGCGTTTAGTCTGGTCCATGGTTACATTCCCGGCAGGTTCAAGCCCGGGATGTTCCTCATTTTATTCGCGGCCGCCTGCTGTGATTTTTTTACGCCATTATTAAAGCTTTTCAACAGGTCCATTTGAACGCGGTTTTTATGGGCCGGCGCCAAAAGACCTTCGTCTATCTCGATCGACTGCACGATCTGCGCCCCGTTGATGACCAGCTTGATGCCGCGGGTCTCATTGACCTCGATGAGGGTGGCTTCCAGTTCTTTTTTCAACCGGTCCGCCTTTTTTTTGAGCTCCATTAATTCTTTGACTTTATCAAACATCACACACCCCCTTAAAAATACCCTCTCTTATACCTCAAACCATCCCCTTTTGCAAGCAAGTTCGCTCGGTCCAAGAAGTTTACCGGCACCGGTCGGCCAGATCGTACAGGACCCTGACCAAAAACATGTTTAGAAACTGAATCCCGAAAAATGCGATGATCGGCGACAAATCAATGGCCAATGGCGGCAGGAGCCGGCGTATGGGCTCTAAAATCGGATCGGTGGTCCGCTGCAGGAATTGCACGATCGGATTAAAAGGGTCCGGATTGACCCAGCTGATCAATGCCCTGACAAAGATCAGGCAATACATCACTGTCAATACGATATTGACCAAGTACGCCAGCACGCTTAAAAAATGTCCTAAAATGAACATGATGCCCTCCTAGAATATCTTAAATAAATCACCCTCAATCAACTTGTCCTCGACCCGGTTGAGCAGGCGGCGGGTCTTGCGGGAAATGATTTTCCATTCCCCCATGACTTCATTGACCCCATCGCTGGTCTCCTGCAAAGACAAGGCCGTGCGGGTGATCACCCCCGCCATGTCCTCGACATCCAGGGGGTTCTCACCGATAATGGGTTTGGTCAAATCGAACACTTTACGGCTATGGTCCTCGCTGATCTCAACCAGTTTCTGGCCCAGCACGCCCTCCGTCTTGATGCTGACGCGGGAACATTTGCGGAAAGGAAATTCATATTTCTTGTAAATATTCATGGTGACCTTTAAACTGCGGCCCTCGATGGGCTCATCCAGGAAATCCACGCCGCCGACCAGGCCGACATTAACGCCGGAAATACGGATGGGCGAACCTTCCACCAGCCCGCCGACCTCATCAAAAAGCGCAATGACCGTAAACTTGGGCTGGGTCAGGCCGCGGTCAAGGCCGATAAAAAAAACGCTTGCCCCCACCAAAACCAGTCCGGTAACGAAAAACAGACCCGCGGCGATCTTTTTTAAATTTGACTTATGATCCATAATAAGATTTCCCTTCCCTTGAATCCATTCAAGGATGCACAAACTCCCGCACAAAAGGTGTCGTGTCCGCGAGCAATTGGTCCCTGGTCCCCATGGCGGCAATGCGCCCTTCATTTAAAAGCACCAGCCTGTGCGCGACGCGGAATGAATTCCCGATGTCATGCGACGTGATCACCGTCGTCGCCTGGATTTTCTTGGCCACGCCCCGGATCAAATTGGAAATGTCCCTGCTGCGGATGGGGTCCAGGCCTGAAGTGGGTTCATCGCATAAAAGGATCTTCGCGCCCAGGACAATGGCGCGCGCCAGGCCAACCCGTTTTTTCATGCCTCCGCTCAATTCGGAAGGCATTTTGGCGTCCACATCTTCCAAATCCACCATGCCCAAGACCTCATGCACGCGCTCTTTAATTTTTACCGGAGTCCAGTCCGTGTGTTCACGCAAAGGGAAAGCGACATTGTCAAACAC
>JACQQW010000036.1 GCA_016206745.1 Candidatus Omnitrophota bacterium
AAATTTAATAGGCCAGTTGATTAAACTGCGCGATGACATAATTAAGAATGATCAAGAACGTGAAGAGATCATCGCCCAAAGGAGTGTTTTGTTGGCCAAGGGGAGCATTATTTATATCGGCGCGCTGCACGCCGTCCCCCTTCAAAAAATTTTAGAAGAAAGATTTGGCATAAAAGCCGAAGTCTCATCCGGTGAAGACGGGGCCATGGTGGCCGGCGAGCGGGATTGATTTCAAACCGGACAAGATCAATGTCCAGGTGCAGACCGGGCTAGGGCACAATAACGGCCGGGAGATTAAATTCAATATTGACCGCGCCATGTTGCAGCAATTGGACAATGCCCCTGGTTTTGAGCCGGTGGTCTTGGGCATTAGCCCCATGCCTGCACAGGCGCTGCCGGGATGGCTTGGACTTGGTCAATAATGTCAAAAATCGGTATACAGGAAGAAAATTTATTTGTATAATCTTGCTCTTAATGAGTATATTACGCGCATTTACTTCAATTGTCGTTCTTTTATTCATGCCTCTGGGGCAAACCTGGGCGGCTGATCAACCTGTTTCAAATTCAGCTCAAACTTCTACTCCCTCCTCGTCTGAACTGGTACGCTTGTCCTGGAAAGCCTCCAATGAAGGGGACATGGATGCCTTGTCCAAACTTTATGAGCAGATGTTGTCTGCCTATGGCCCCAAAGCCAAGGAGCAGGCTTCCCAGTTAAATAGTTTTCCCGGCCGCGATCAAATCGAGAATTACCGCACCATGAACGATGTGGCCGTGGCCATGTTCATTAAAGCCGAAGCTTTGATGCACCAGGGCAAAAATGAACTGGCCCTGGCTGTTTTTAACGAAGTCAGCAGCAAATACCCCTGGGCCCAGGCCTGGGATCCCAGCCGCGGGTCGTTTTGGTCCATCAAAGAAAAATCCCAGGCCAGCATTAAAGTCATGAGCGGCGAGGACGAAGAGGCTGCCGCCGTAAAAGCCAAAGCTCCCAAGACCATTCCCAAAATCGTTTTGCCCGGCAAGGATCGGGTGGTTGATTACAGGAAATATGGGAAATTTTTAAACGAAGGCGCGAAGGATTACCATTACCAGATCGATGACCAAAGTCAATTAGCGGCGGCGGTCGGTGAGGGGATTTATCCAAATATTACGGGCATTTTTAAAAACCCCGGATACAAAAAAGCGCTTCAGGAAGGAAGGCTCAACGGCAGCCATTGGGACTTTGTCAACACCAATGACCTGGAAGCGGCCATTTATAAATGGACCATGGCCCAGGAACCCTGGGGCATACGGCTTTTTTATATGGGGATTATTTTTGAAAAGGCCAAAATGTATCATGAGGCGATCAAAGCTTATCAGGCCCTTATTGTGCATTTTCCAAACACCATGGCGTGGACCTATTGGCAGACCCCCTGGTATCCGGGCCCGGCCGCCATTGCCCAGATCCGCAACATCATCCGCAAACACCCCGAACTAAAAATAGAATTTAAAGGGGCGAAAATACATGTGCTCAATTCTTTTGACAATGACTCCAGCAATGACGTCATCACCACCACGCCAGGGGTGCTACGGGAGTTCAGCGACGAGGAATACGCCCGGTTAAAAGAACACCCTGTGGACATCAAAGGGCCCTTGGGTAAGCCGGTCAAAACATTGGGTAAGGGACGCGTTCGTTTGGTCAAATATAAAAACGGGCATTGGCAAATGTTAGTCAAGGGCAGACCTTTTATCATCAAAGGGATCACCTATAATCCTACCAAGATAGGGCAAAGCCCGGACAAGGGCACGGTGACCAATTGGATGGAATCGGATGAGAACCATAATGGGATCATCGATGCCCCTTATGAAGCCTGGCTGGATAAAAACCATAATAATCAACAGGACAGCGATGAACCCTCTGTCGGGGACTTCACCCTTATGAAAAACATGGGGGTCAATACTATCCGCCTTTATCATCACCCGATGAAGATCCATAAGCAATTTTTGCGGAAAATGTATAAAGAGCACGGATTTATGGTGCTCATGGGAGATTTTTTAGGGAAATACGCCATTGGTTCCGGTGCTTCTTGGGCGGATGGGACAGATTATGAAAATCCCGCGCATCAGAAAAAGATGATGCAGACGGTCAAGGACATGGTGTTGGAGTTTAAGAATGAGCCTTATGTTTTGATGTGGTTGCTGGGCAATGAAAATAATTACGGGGTGGCTTCCAACGCGGATAAAAAGCCCGAAGCTTATTATAGATTCGTTAATCAGGTGGCAAAAATGATCAAAGTTTTGGATCCACATCATCCCGTTGCCATTTGCAATGGGGACACCTTGTTTTTGGATAAATTCGCCGGCTTTGCCACGGACGTGGACGCGTATGGCGCCAATGTTTACCGTGGCAGTTATGGGTTCGGGTCATTTTGGCAGCAAGTGGCTGAGGCGGCGGACAGGCCGGCATTCATTACGGAATACGGCGCCCCTGCTTTTGGCGGGGCCATGATGACCTATGACGAAGCAAAACAGGCCCAGGCGGAGTATCATGAAGACAATTGGCTGGATATTTTTTACAATAGCGCCGGCTATATCGATGGAGCGGGCAATGCGATCGGCGGCGTGGCTTTTGAATGGATCGATGAATGGTGGAAAAATTATGAGCCCTCACGCCACGACACAAAGGCAGATGTCGTAGGTCCTTTCCCCGGCGGTTATTATTATGAAGAGTGGTTTGGCCTGATGGGCCAGGGCGACGGCAAACACAGCCCCTTCCTGCGCGAGCCCAGAAAAGTCTACGACACCTACCAAAAGCTTTGGAAGAATTAATGCTCCTTCGCTAGATCTTCAGAAGAATTGTAATTAGATTTTTTGTTCAAGGGTATGAGGATCAAAACGCAGACGCCTTAAGGCCGGTGCCAGCGTTGCGGTCAGGCCGACGATGGCCAAGGTTACCAATCCGCCTGCGGCCACGCAAGGGAGTGCCCCTATCCAGGCCGCCACCATCCCGCTTTCAAAAGCGCCGAGTTCATTGGAGGCGCAGATAAAAACCCAGTTGACCGCCGCGATGCGCCCGCGCATGTCATCAGGGGACAATAGCCGCACCATGGAACGGCGTATGATCATGCTGACCCCGTCGAAAATCCCGCTCAACATCAATGCCGCCATGGACAACCAAAAGTTTTTAGAGAAGGCGAAAACAAGCATGCTGATGCCGAAACCGCCCACTGCCCATAGTAAATTACGCCCGGCGCGCGTCATGATCCTTGGCGCCTGATGCCCGGCCCAAACCATGATGGCAAGCGCCCCCAGGGAGGGCGCGGCATTGAGCAGGCCCAACCCTTTGGCCCCGACGCGCAAAATGTCGGTGGCGTAGATGGGCAGGAGCGCAATGGCCCCTCCAAAAAGCACCGCAAAGAGGTCAAGGGCCATGGCCCCTGACAGGGCTTGATTGCCTAAAACAAAACGCCATCCCAGCCGGATGCTTTTAAACAAAGGTTCTTTGTTTTTAGGCATGAATTGAGGTTTGGGGGAAATGGCCAGGGTGCATATCAGCGAGGCCGCGAACCATGCGCCGATGACTGAATAGGAAATAATGGCGCCAAAGGCATCAAAGACAAACCCGATGACCGCGGGGCCGATGATTAAACAGCCGATCCAGGCGCTGCCGATCCAGGACGAGGCTTTGACGGCCAAATGCTGGGGGACCACCTGGGCCTCAAAGGCGGTGTTGGCGGGGTCCGCGAATCCGCGGGCGATCCCGGCGAAAAAGATCACCGTATAAAGACCGGGCAGGGAAGTTTGATGCCCCGAAGACAGGAAAGCCAGTCCCAAGGCGCACAAGCAGGAGGCGGTGCGGGTGATCAACAGGATGCGCCTGCGGTTGAAATGGTCTGCGGCATAACCGCCGACTAAGACCAATGAAATGGCCGGGACCGCTTCCACCAGCCCTAGTAATCCCAGGGACAGCGCGCTGTGGGTGATCTGGTAAATTTGAAAACCGATCACCACCGTCAAAGCACGGCTGGCCAATGTGAAAAATCCGATGGAACCTATAAAATAACGTATATCCAACATAGGGTTAGGATAGCGCTTCCCGGTCAATTGGTCGAGGATTAAATGTGTTATACTTAAAGCAGGGAATGGTCGCGACCATTCCCTGCCAAAGGAAGGAGGATAAATTCCTAAAGCTTCATTGCGGGACCAAAGGAATGTTTGTACAATACGGTTATGAACAACGTAAGGCCATTAAACGCTTTTACTTTGCCGGAACTGCTCTTGACCGCCGCTATTTTATCTTATTCCCTTTCCGTGGTCTTGGTGACTTTTGTCAATAGCATTGCCCTTAATGAAGCCAGCCGGAATTTGACGACCGCGGTCAGCCACGCGAATTATGTTTTGGAAAATATCCGCAATACAACCTTTGCCAGTATTGCAACCAATGTCAGCAGCGGCACCTGGGATTGGAACGCATCGACGATCACGTCCCAGGGGCTGACGGCCTTAAATAACGAGTCCACGGCGGTAACGTCCTCGGGAACAAACCCTTTGGACGTGACGGTGGCGGTCAGTTGGAATGACCTCAATGGCCGCAACCGCAGCCGGGTCGTCAAGACGTCCATAAGCGGATGATCAACAAAAATTTAAAAGGATACACGTTAGTTGAGGCCCTAATCAGCGTTTTGATCCTGTCGTTTATGCTCTTAGGGGTGTACGGGGTCCTGGCGACCGGGAACACCATCATTACCAATGACAATGCGCTTTTGGAAATGCAGCAGCAGGCGCGCAATGCCATGGATCGCATGGTGCGGGAAGTCAGGGAATCCTCGACCCAGACCATCACGGTTGTCAGCGCCAGCAGCGACAAGATTTCATTTACCACCCCCAATGAAACCGGGATCCAGTATTATTTAAGCGGCACCAATCTGGTGAGGGAATACCCATCCGGGACAATTGTCAAGGTCGCCAACAGCATTGCGTATTTGAAATTCACGCTTTCCGGGGTATTGTTGACGATCAGCGTGCGCGCGGACAAAACACTGTACACCAAGACCGTTTCATTTGCCCTGGCGGAGAATGTGAGGCTTAGAAATGAATAGACGCGGTTCCATCGTTTTTAGTTTATTGTTGGTGCTGGTGTTGACGGGCCTGGGGGCAGGGGTGCTTTTGCGCAGTGTCAATGAAAACAAAATCGCCAACCGCACTTCCAATTCCACCCAAGCCTTTTGGTTGGCCGAGGCCGGTGTACAGAAAACCATTTGGGAAATCAATTACAATAATTGCGCCGGTTTTGTTCAGCAAGGAACCAGTACGGCGTGCGCCAGTTGTACCATCTGCGGATCGGGCAATAAAACCATGGCGGTTTCCATATCAGGAGCGGGTGATTATGATGTGGTGATGGACAATGGCAATACCATCGCCACTTCGACCGGGTCCTGCCCCAGCCGCGCCAGTGCCAGCGTGATCCAGCGCGCGGTCCAGGCCAATATAGGCAAGAAATCCCCCTTTGGATACGCGGCCTTTTCCCAGGGGCAAGTGACCCTGGCCAACAATACCTTTGTCGACAGTTATAATTCTAATAATGGTCCCTATGATACGTCCACCAACAGTGATACCAATGGCGATATCGGCTCAAACGGCACCACCGCCGGCATTATAAGCATTGGAAATAACATCTCAGTAGGCGGGGACGTCAGTACGGGTGTTGGAGGGACTGTGACCGTGGGTTCCAATTCCGAGATCAGCGGGACCACGACACAGGGAGCCGGCGTTTCTTTGCCCGCGGTAACAGTGCCTGCCGCATTGACGGGTCTTGCCAGCAGCGGTGTTAAATCTGTCAGCGGATCTTCCGATATGGACGCGGGGGACTATAAATATTCTTCGATGAGCATGGACAACAACGCCACGCTTAATGTCACGGGCGCTGTCCGTCTTTATTTGACCGACGCTTCAGCTTTTACCGCCGCGAACAACGTTACCATTAATATTGACTCCGGCGCAAGCCTGCAAATCTTTGTGGATGGAGTTTTAACGATCAATAACAATGTGACGCTCAGCAGCGCCACTAATGCGCCCAAGGACCTGCAGATTTACAGCACTTATACCGGTTCCAACGGAGTCACCATCAATAATAACGGCGTTTTGTCGACGGCCATTTACGCCCCCGCCACGGATGTTTCCGTCGGCAACAATGGCGACATTTATGGGTCGATCATAGGTGAGACCGTAAGCTTGAACAATAACAGCGCGCTCCATTATGATGAGTCTTTAAGCACTTTGTCGACACCGGTGGGGACCACCGGTGTGACTGTCTGGCAGGAGATTTAATAATCCCATGACCATTAAGAATGTCCGTGTGTCTTTATTGCGCGCGCCGCTCAATCAACCTTTCCGCATTGCCACCGGCCGGCACGATGTTTTGGAAAACGCGCTATTGGCATTGACCTTATCCGACGGCACCAAAGGATTTGGCGAGGCCGCCGTGGCCACCCACATCACCGGGGAGACCGTCCCGCAGACGGTCAAGAGCTTAAACACCATGGGCGAATATTTGCGCGGGCGGGACGTAGGCGATTATTTGACCATGTGCGCCCACGCGCAAGAGGCGCTGTCTGATAATAAGAGCGCTGCGGCCGCGGTGGAAATGGCCTTGTTTGACGCGGTCACGAAATATTTAAACATTCCATTGTGGCGTTTGTGGGGGCCTCGCGCCAGGCCGTTCGCGACGGACATCACCATTGTCATTGGCTCACTGGAAGAGACGGCAGCTAAAACAAAGGAGTTTTATAGACGGGGATTCCGCGCTTTTAAAGTCAAGATCGGGCGTGATATGGATGTGGATTTCAAACGGGTGCAGACGGTATCGGCGATCGCCCCCAAATCGACCCTGGTGCTCGATGCCAATCAAGGATATTCAGCCCGGGAAACCCTGCAGTTTTTAAAGGCGCTGGCCAAAGCCGGCATTGAAATCGCCCTTATCGAACAGCCGGTGCCTAAAGCGGACTGGGACGGTTTAAAGAAAGTCACCCGTTCTTGTAAAACCTTGGTATGTGCCGATGAAAGTGTCGGCAGCTTGTCACAGGCCGCCCGGGCCATTAAAGAAAAGGCGGTGGGCGCCATTAATATTAAACTGATGAAGACGGGGATCGTGCATGCGGTTGCCATCGCGCATTTGGCCCGCGCCAACGGCGTTAAATTGATGATCGGCGGCATGATGGAATCCGCGCTTGCCATGACCGCCTCGGCCCATTTGGCCGCGGGTTTGGGGTGTTTCGATTTCATCGACCTGGACACGCCGTTTTTTATCAAAGACGGATTGCGCGGCCACCCTTGCCTGGACGCGCGCGGCATTTATAATGTGGGCAAAGTCAAAGCGGGCATCGGGATTTCCCCATGATTAAAAATGTTTTTGCGCTGACGGTTTTTTTACTCGCCATCGAGACGGCCGTTTTATATTTGGCTTCCCATCCGCGGTTTAAACACTGGTTTGATTTTGTCCCGTCGATATTCTGGATTTATTTTTTGCCCATGCTGGCCTCCACCTTTGGGACCATCGACGCCAAGAGTCCGCTGTACGCCAGCGTAACCACCTTGGTATTGCCGATGAGTTTATTTATTTTGCTGGCCACGGTCGATATACGGGCGATTGCGCGTTTGGGCAAGCCGGCGCTGATCATGTTTTTTGCCGGAGGTCTTGGGATCGGGGTTGGGGTATACGTGGCGTTTCTAATCTTTAAGCCCTGGATCGGCGCGCAGTTCTGGTCGGGGTTCGGCGCTTTGGCCGGGTCCTGGACGGGCGGCAGCGCCAACATGATCGCGGTCAAAGAAGCGTTGGGCGCGCCGGACGCGGTATTTTTGCCCATGGTCATTGTCGATACCGTGGTCCCCTATTTATGGATGGGGCTGCTGGTGATCGGCGCGCAGCATCAGCATTGGTATGACCGGGTCAACAATGCTGATCGCGGCATCCTCGATGATATCAGCCGCAGGATGGCGCCTCAAACCACGGCCAACCGCGGTATACATGTCCCGTCTGCGGTCGGTATTATAGCTTTGGCTGCAACGGCGGATTCTTGGCCAAGGCCGTGAGCCAATATTTTCCGGTGATTAAAGATGTGATATCCCCATATGCCTGGGTCATTATTTTGGTTTCATTGTTGGGCATTGGGGCCTCGTTTACCCCGCTTAAGAAAATAGAGGCCTATGGTTCTAATAAAATTGGATATTTTATGTTGTATTTTGTCCTGGCGACCATCGGCGCTAAAGCCAGCATCAGCAATGTGGGCGATACGCTAGTGTTGATCGCCGCAGGATTTTTGATTGTGGCCATCCATGCCTTGGTATTGCTGGTCACCGCCCGCATGATCCGCGCCCCATTGTTTTTGGCCGCAGTGGCCTCCCAAGCCAATGTCGGCGGGGTCGCCTCCGCCCCGATGGTGGCGGAAATCTATCAAAAAGGCTTTGCTTCCGTGGGACTATTACTGGCCATTTTGGGAAATATTATCGGCACATGCTTCGGTCTTCTCACAGGGTATGTCTGCCGTTGGCTTGCAGGAAGCCCTTGATGGAAGTCTCCGAAAAGCCCAAAAGGAATTGTTGAAAAGTATATTGGA
>JACQQW010000040.1 GCA_016206745.1 Candidatus Omnitrophota bacterium
AGATTTGACTATGCCGCTTGAAACCAGCCAATTAAATAAGGTGCGCGTAATGTAAATGGAAGTGAATAAACTGGCAACCAAACCGGTCGACAAAGTGACGGCAAAACCTTTGATGGGGCCGGAACCGAATTGGAACAGCAAAAACCCCGCGATCAAAGAAGTCACATGCGAATCAAGGATGGCAGACCATGCCCGGCTGTACCCGGTATTAATGGCCGCGCTTAAAGGCCTCCCGTTGGCCAACTCTTCCCGGATGCGCTCATTGATCAAAATATTGGCATCCACCGCCATACCCAAAGTCAAAATAATACCGGCGATACCCGGCAAAGTCAAAGTCACTTGCGAGTCAGGCATGAGGATATTGAGCAGTCCCATGCTGCCTAAAATCATCAGCAGATTGATCGCCAGGGCCAGAGAAGCAATCAAACCGCCGATAAAATAATAAAGCGACATAAACGCCACTATTAAAATACCGCCTAAAATAACGGCTTTAACACCGGCTTCAATAGAGTCTTTCCCTAATAATGGCCCGATGGTGCGTTCTTCCTCAATATGCATAGGCACAGGCAAGGCACCGGAACGCAGGGCCAGGGCCAACAGGGACGCTTCTTCAAATTTAAATTGCCCGGTGATTTCCGCAGTGCCGCTTAAGATGGGCTCACGGATATTGGGAGCAGAAAGCACTTCCCCGTCTAGGACAATGGCCAATTGCTCATTGACATGGGCGGTCGTCAGGTCACCGAACGTTTTGGCGCCCTGGTCATTCAAAGACAAAGAAATTTGCGGCTGCATGCCGCCTTGGTCGAAGTCCACCCGCGCATCTTTGATCGCTTCTCCGCCTAACGCCATTTCCTTTAAAATCAAAATGCTGCTGCCCCCCTCTTTTTTCATGGTCTTTAATTCATATCCTTCGGGCACATGGCCTTCCAACGCCTGTTTTAATTTCTCGCTGTCGGAACTGACCAAATGGAATTCCAAATGCGCCACGCGGCCGATTATTTCCAGGGCCTTAGCGCGGTCCGTGACCCCCGGCAATTGCACCAAAATCTGGTTTTCCCCCTGACGCTGAATGAGTGTTTCCCCAACCCCAAGCCCATCAATGCGGTTACGCAAAACTTCCATGGCACGCAAGACCGCGTCATTTTTGGCGGCTTCATCTTTAAGTCCCTCATTTTCCACCTTCAAAATCAAATGCATGCCCCCCTTAAGGTCAAGCCCTAAATTGATGCGCTTTTGAATAGGGAACAAAGAAACCAGGCAGCCGATGATGACGGCCAAAATCACAAAAATGCGTTTGCGTAAATCCGCGTTCATACCATACCTTTCTAAATGCTGTACGGGCAGGCCCCTGTGCCTGCCCTGGGCGGCCAAGTGGGCCGCCCCTACTTAACAATTTCTGGTTTTACCTCATTGCTTTTGACCGAAGCAATGGACTCCCGGTCAAATTCGATGCGGCACCCCTCGTCCACGCGCACAACCACGGTCTTGTCTTTAACGATGGCAACAGTGCCGTGAATGCCGGAGGTGGTGACCACCTCATCGTTCTTTTTTAAATTGGCCAGCATTTCCTTGGTTTTTTTCTGCTGTTGGCGCTGGGGACGGATCACCAAAAAATAAAAAATCAGGCCGATGGGAACGTACAAAAACAAGATCTGGGTAAATCCGGAATCTTGGGGCATTTGAGATCCTTTGTTAATTATTATTTAGCTTTTTTCATCAGGCTTCTGACCGTGTCGCTTAGTTGCGCACCCTTGGCCACCCACGCATTGATCTTTTCCTTATTGATGGAATACGCGGCAGGTTTCTTGGCCGGGTCATAATATCCCAGAATATCCAGGGTCCTTCCATCGCGGCCTTCCTTGCGCGGTAAAGCGACGATGCGGTAATTATAGGCCTTATTGGAGGCCTTGCCTGCTTTTTGCAATCTGATCCTTACTTCCATGTCTTTTCCTTTCCATGGGCCAATTCTATGGCTTTTATTTGCGCTTTTGCTTTATTGACCGTTTCGGTATATTCCTTGGCAGGGTCTGAGTCAGCTACGATACCGGCCCCGGCCTGGACATAGGCGGTCTTTCCACGAACCACTATTGTACGTATAGTTATGCACATATCAAGGTTTTTTGAGAAGCTGAAGTATCCGACCGATCCGGCATAAGCGCCCCGGCGGACCCCCTCCAAATCCTCAATAATTTCCATGGCCCGGATTTTAGGCGCCCCGGAAACCGTGCCCGCGGGAAAAGAAGCCTCCAAAACATCCAGCGCGTCTTTGTCCTTGCGCAATTTCCCCTGCACATTGCTGACAATGTGCATGACATGGGAATACTTTTCAATGGACATAAAATCGGTGACTTTAACAGATCCATCCTGGCACACCCGCCCTAAATCATTACGCCCCAAATCAACTAACATCACATGCTCGGCTTTTTCTTTAGGATCGGCCAGCAATTCATTCTTAAATGCGGCATCCTGGGCCTCCGTGGTACCACGCGGCCGTGTTCCGGCAATCGGACGGGTCTCAACCAAGCCGCTTTCACAGCGCACCAAAAGTTCCGGTGAAGCGCCTGCCAGTTGCAAGCCATCAAGGTTTAAATAAAACATATAGGGCGAAGGATTGACGGTGCGCAATCTCCGGTAAATCTCAAACGGCGGCACGCTGATATTGACTGCGAAACGCTGGGACAGCACTCCCTGGATAATGTCTCCCGCGTGGATATGCTCTTTGGCCTTGTTCACCATGCCCGCAAATTGGGCCGGCGTGGTATTGGATTTCACCTTGACCTTTGAATGCAGGGAACGGTCGCGACCGTTCCCTGCATTCAAAGGTTTGCACAAATCTCTGATCAAGGCATCGATCTTTTTTAAAGCGGCATTGTATTTCTTGATCTTGGCCGGCTTGCTTTCCTTGGGACCGCAATCAACGCAAGAAACAACTTTAATGGTATGATGGCGATGATCAAAAATGACCAGGTCTTTGGCCAGTATGAAGACCATATCATCCAGCCCAAGGTCATCTTTGGTCTTGTCCGGCAGGCGCTCAAAAAAACGCGCGCAATCATAACTTAAATACCCCACCATGCCGCCGTAAAACCGCGGCAAGTCTGGAGACTCCACCGGCCTATAATCCTTCATCAAGTCCCGCGCGATGGACAATGGAGATCCTTCAAACGCGCGGCACTCTTTAATAAACTTGCCTTTGACCAAACGCAAAATCCGCGCTTGATTGCCCTTGCTGCGCACAATCATTTGCGGACCACAGGCAATAAATGAAAACCGGGCGAATTTTTCCTCACCCTCAACCGATTCGAGTAAAAAAGAATATTTTGAATGTTGGGCCAGTTTTAAATACGCGGATACCGGCGTTTCCAGGTCCCCTGAAATTTCCCTGTAGACCGGAACCAAATTTCCCTGGCTGGACAACTTTAAGAACCCATCCTTCGATGACTGGTTCATTTAATCTTCCTATAAAAACAACTCCGTTTATTCGTATGGCAGGCCGCGCCGATTTGCCGCACCTTGATCAATAAAGCATCGCAGTCGCAATCATAAAGCACTTCTTTGACAAACTGAAAATGGCCGCTGGTCTCGCCTTTGACCCAAAATTGCCGGCGGGAACGCGACCAAAAACAGGTTTTCCCGACTTTCAGGGTACGCTTGACCGATTCCAAATTCATGTAGGCCAGCATCAG
>JACQQW010000045.1 GCA_016206745.1 Candidatus Omnitrophota bacterium
AAAGGATAAAATTCGTTTTATTGATACCGGGTATAAAACCTTTCCACTGATGTTCGCGGCTTTGATTCGCATGTGGTATCCGGAAAAACAGGTGTTGGGACTTGTCCAGAAAAGCGGTATTAAACTTTCTATTTTACCCCAATTGAACCCTTTGCAGTGGCGGGAACATGTCCAAGAATACATTTTAAGCACGGCTGCGGCCCAGTATGCCGATGCTAATTTTGGCTACTCCGAAGATGCCAATGGATTTTTAAAACATCCCATTGGCGCTAAAACATCCGGTGTAGACCCTAAAGACCCTTTTGATGTGACTTTAGCGGCGACCTCTGCAGCCACACAATTTGAATCATTTTGGGACCAATTGTCCTTTGTTCTAGGGTCAATCAAATACAATGATCTTTTGAAAGGCATTACGCAGGACATAATAGAACAAGGAGTGGATTCCCAGACGGCAGAGTCGCTGGTGCATGGGGCCATTCAAGATGGTTTAGGCATCGTCAATGTTGTGGATTCCACCGGCGTTCAGATATCCGCCATGCCGACGGTCTATAAAGAAATTGGCGCGCAAGGCGGCCTGGTAAAGGCCGGAACGGGACAGGAAGTGGCCGCTGAAGCACAATTGGAGCCGGCACAGGGGCCGGAGAAAGAAGTGGAACTTGCGGCCACGCCGCAGGACATCGTCGCGCAGATTGAAAAAGACCTGCAGGAAAAACTCAAGGACAAAGTCCCTGATTTTAAGTTGTCGGACACGGTCAAAAAACAATTTGAAGATGTGGTCGCCAGCAAAAATCAGGCGGTGGATGTGCCGGTCATTGCGCAGCACAACGCGGAGGTGATCGACAAGTCCAATCCCGATGATTCAAGGCCTTCCGGCGGCGCGCCGGGCAGCAATAATAATGTGGTGACCTTGTTTGATGCAGATCCATACGTGGCCGGTTTAACGGATTACAATGCCAAGGAGTGGTACAACCAGGAAATAAAGCAAAGAAAATGGTACAACCCGGTCAAGTGGTGGCTGGGAATGACGGAAACGGCCAAAGTCACGTTGCGTGGCATGGATAGGACGGCCCAATTGCGCGCCCTCATCAATGAAGGCCGCGCATCGGGTATTGTGGGGGAATTGGGATTAAACACCGCTGATGAACTGATCAGCAGTGAAACAGGGATTTTAGCGGATATTGCCAGCCGTGATTTTGAGCTAAGCAATGAACGTGTTTCGCAAGTGACCGATGGCGTCATTGTGGCAAAGATTAAGACGCTTTTTTTGGATTTTATAAAAGGGACCATTGGAGAAGCGGAGTTTGAAAATCGAGTGAGGACTGATATTGCGCCTGATATACGGCAGGCAAAAGGCGCCGCGACTATTGGTTCCAATCTATTAAGGAAGGCTAAAGCGCTAAGCCAAGAATATTTAAATAATCATGTCAATGTGCAGGAACTGAAAGATTTGAATATCACGATTAATTTTGCTTTGTTAAAACACGCGTTTGTGCAAACCAGGGAAGTCAATGGCTGGTGGAACAGGACCATTGTGAATACCATGAATAGATTACAGAGCCTGCCCATCATGCAATTTCCTGTCCTTGGGGCCTTGACCTCGCCTGGTTTTGTAGGTGTAACCATGAGCCTGGCCGGCCAAGCGGTCACCGCTGGCAGTCGTTTTGGCGCCAAGACATTGGCTGTAGGCGGTCTCACAGGTATCCTTCTTCCTGTGCTTGGAACTTCTGCGCTTATCGCGATGGGAGTTGCTGTGGCCCTGGCCGGGGTGGTCTCGGCTTTTCGAGCAAATACGCGCATGTGGAAAAATTTAAGCTTGCTTGAGGTCCGCGAGGCCCTGGGCAGTCAAAGTCAGAAAATGACCGCCGTGGAAGCCAAAATGTTAAGTAATGGGGCGGTCGTTGACAAACTGCGGGTCAGCACGGCCATGGAAGATCTGCGCCGGTTGACCGGTGAATACAATGCAACACCCGGCGTTCCCAAGAGACAAGCTTTAGAAAAAAGTATCGCTGAAATTTTGGCGCGCCTGGACTATGGCTATGAAGCAAGCGCGGAGTTCTTTTTATATGATACCGATAGATTTATTGAACAGGAATCTCAAAGGAAAGATTTACTGGACACGGTCAGGCAAGCCGCCACGGCATTAGGCGCTGACCGGAATGCTATTGCCGCATCCAGCCATTACATAGACGCTAAAAACGTCCTGGATTCAAATTATACCCAGTCGCTTAAGAATTTTGGACGC
>JACQQW010000038.1 GCA_016206745.1 Candidatus Omnitrophota bacterium
TCCTATGACTCCGAGAGCTTGATGTTGACAGGCGATGTCAACGTATTGGAGGTCACCTGGGTCGTGCAGTTCAAGATCAAGGATCCGGTGAAGCTTTTGTTCAACTTGCGTGATTCGCGCGATACAGTACGCGCGCTTTCCGAAGCAGTGATGCGCCAGGTCATCGGTGATAGTTCGGTATCTGAAGCCCTGACCACACGCCGCCTTGAGATCAACCAGGAAGTTCAGGAGCGCCTCCAGGCCATCCTTGACAGCTATAATGCCGGCGTATATATCCAGACAGTGAAGCTGCAGGATGTTAACCCACCCAACGAGGTCAAACCTTCTTTTAATGAGGTCAATCAGGCCAAGCAGGAAATGGAGAAAGTCATCAACCAGGCGTGGGAAGCATATAATAAAGTCATCCCTCATGCCCGCGGTGAGGCCGAGAAAACCATTCAGCAGTCCCAAGGCTATGCCTTGAAGCGTGTTAACGAGGCCAAGGGCGATGCTGCCAGGTTCACGCAGATCTGGGAAGCTTACAAGGAAACCAAGGATGTTACACGCCGGCGGATGTACCTTGAGGCGTTAAGCGATGCTTTACCTAAAGCGGGGCAGATCTTTATTATGGATCCCGCGGGACAGAATCTTTTTCCGTTATTGCAGTTGAACAAAGACAAGGGCAAGAGCAATGAATAAAGTATTTATAAATGCACTTGGGATAGCCTTTATCGCGGCAGGCTTTGTTGCCATGGCTTCATTCTATGTGGTGGACGAAACCCAGCAGGTGGTGCTCACACAATTTGGCAAACCTATTGGCGCGCCCGTGAATAAACCAGGGCTGCATTTTAAGATACCGTTCATCCAAGTGGCTAATGTTTTTGACAAGCGTCTGTTGGCATGGGACGGAGATCCCAACCAGATACCGACGCTCGACAAACGTTATATTTGGGTGGACACGACCGCGCGCTGGCGGATTGTTGACGCGCTCAAGTTCATGCAATCGGTGGGGACCGAAGCCGTGGCCCAGGCGCGTTTGGATGACCTGATAGACTCGGCCACGCGCGACGTCATTTCAAATCTGCGTTTAGTTGAGGCGGTGCGGAATTCCGACAGCATCATTGAACGCATGAATAATATAAAGTTTGACAGCGATGACCTGGAAATGGTTGTTTATGATTCAGAGCTTGAGCCCATCAAGGTGGGGCGTGAGGAGTTAAGCCGCCGTATCGTCAAATTGGCAGCGGAGAACATGGCGGATATGGGCATTGAGCTCATCGATGTGCGCATTAAGCGGATCACATATGTCAACGAGGTGCTTAAGAAAGTATATGAGCGCATGGTATCCGAACGCAAGCGCGCGGCGGAGCAGTACCGTTCCATGGGCCAGGGCAAAAAGGCTGAGATTGAAGGCCGCATGGCCAAGGATCTTGAGCAAATACAGTCTGAAGCTTACAAGAAGGCTCAGGAAATACAGGGTAAGGGCGATGCCGAGGCCACCCGGATCTATGCCCAGGCCTATAACCAGGATCCAGAATTTTATTCCTTCTTGCGCACGCTGGAAGCGTATGGGGTCGTCGTCAATGACAAGACTTCGCTTATCCTCAATAGTAGCAGTGACTTCTACAAATATTTTAATTCCATTAAATAGACCGTCGTTTGGGAAGTTTCCACCGCCGTATAAAACGGCAAAACCAGCTTCAGCGTGAAGGTCCTTTCACTTAACCAGCCGGGTCTTTTAACACAATCTTAACATTTCCTTTATTCAATCCTCATATTAGGTGCGTATACTTCCTCCGTGTGTAGTTGAAGATTTTTGGGACCAGTATCTAATTACAGGAGGAAGCATGGGAAAAAAGTTTTTAGGTTTATTGGTAGCAGGGCTGTGTGCTTGGCCCGCAGGAGCATTTGCCGCCAGCACGCAGGTGGATTCTTTAATAGAGAAGCTGGTGGAAAAAGGCATTTTGACCAAATCGGAAGCGCGGGAATTGAAAATGGAAATTGCCGAAGATGCCAAAGCCCTGCAGGAAGATTCCGTGAAATCCACTTTGCCGGAATGGATCCAGAACACCAAAATTAAAGGCGATGTGCGGGTGCGTTATCAATATGAACGCCAAAAGAACGATACCGAGGCCCGTTCCCGCGGCCGGGCCCGTTTCCGTTTAGGCCTGGACAACACAATCAATGACCAGTGGAAGATAGGCGCCGGTCTGGCCACGTCCGAAGTCGGCAGCACCACGGACGATGCCCGTTCCACCAACATGACCTTTACGGACGGTTTCCGCCGCGGCGATATCCGTTTGGATTATGCTTTCGCGCAATATCAGCCCGCGCCCTGGTTCAAAGGCATTACAGGTAAATATATTAAAAGCGATTATCTCTGGGCGCCGACCGACATGCTGTGGGACACGGACATCAATCCCGCCGGCGGTTCCGTCCATTTGGAGCATGCTTTGACCGGTCATTTGTCCGCTTATGCCAATAGCGGTGTGTGGGTCATTGATGAAAACGGCAAAACCGATCGGGCTGATCCGTTTTTAGTCTACAATCAGGGGGGTGTTAAATTTAAACAACCCAACTATGATTTTAATTTGGCCGGTGTTTTTTATGGTTTTAACGCCGTCAAAGGCGCTGCCATGGATGGCACGGCTTCCACCAACACTTTGACCGGCACTGTGCTTAGATACGATTATGACGCCTTCGGCGGCTCCGCGGAATTCGGCATTAACAATCCCACGGCAGGCATTTTACCCATCCCGCGCCTGGCCTTTTTTGGGGACATTATTCAAAACATTGATTCCGGAGGGGATGAAGATGGCAGGACCGGTTCTGCCGTGGATGAAGGGACAGGCTGGGCCGCCGGCTTCAAATTCGGGGACGATAAAGTCAACGGCAAAGGCCAATGGCAGTGGAAGTATCAATACACTAACCTGGGCGCAAATGCCTGGCCGGATGCTTTTCCGGATTCCGACCGGCTTGGCGGCCGCACCGACGTCCGGGGTCATGAGGCCATTTTAGAATACGGTTTAAGCAAGAACGTGGTCCTGGGTCTTGACTATTACCAGGATGACCGGATCAAGGGCGCTGAAAACGCGCAAAAATTGATTCAAGCAGA
>JACQQW010000041.1 GCA_016206745.1 Candidatus Omnitrophota bacterium
CCATGATTTCGCGCGCTTCCTCGGCGATAAAAGTAAAAAAATTCATCACATGCTCCGGTTTGCCTTCGAATTTCCGGCGCAATTCCGGATCCTGGGTAGCCACTCCGACGGAACAGGTATTCAAATGGCATTTGCGCAATAAAATGCAGCCCATGGTCACCAGCGCCGTGGTGGCGAAACCAAATTCATCCGCGCCAAGCAAAGCGGCAATGGCCACGTCCCGGCCGGTCTTTAATTGCCCGTCGGTCTGCACGCGGATGCGCCCGCGCAGATCATTCATCACCAGCACCTGCTGGGTCTCGGCGATCCCCAGTTCCATGGGCAAACCGGCATGTTTGATGGACGTCTGCGGGGAGGCGCCGGTGCCGCCCTCAAAACCGGAAATCAGCACATGGTCCGCCTTGCCCTTGGACACGCCGGCAGCCACCGTGCCGACGCCAACTTCAGCGACGAGCTTGACCGACACCATGGCCTGCGGGTTGGCGTTTTTCAGGTCATGGATCAATTGCGCCAGATCCTCGATGGAATAAATGTCATGGTGCGGCGGCGGTGAGATCAAACCCACCCCCGGCGTGGTGTAACGGGTCTTGGCGATTTCTTTGGACACTTTGTGCCCCGGCAATTGGCCGCCCTCGCCGGGCTTGGCCCCCTGCGCCATCTTGATCTGGATCTGGTCGGCATTGACCAGATATTCAATGGTCACCCCGAAACGGCCCTGGGCCACCTGCTTGATGCGGCTGCGCTTGCTGTCGCCGTTGGCCTCTTTCTTAAAACGCGCCGGGTCCTCGCCGCCCTCGCCGGTATTGGAAAAACCGCCCAAGCGGTTCATGGCAATGGCCAGGGTCTCATGCGCTTCTTTGGAAATGGACCCATAGCTCATGGCGCCGGTGGCAAAACGCTTGACGATTTCACTGGCCGGTTCAACTTCGTCCAGAGGAACGGTGCGGCCGGTCTTAAATTTCAAAAGCCCGCGGATATTGGCCGCAGCCTTGTTGGATTCATTGACCGCTTTGGAGAATTGCTTGAATATTTGATAATTGCCCGAGCGCGTTGAGTGCTGTAATAAAGCGATCGTAGTCGGATTAAGCTGATGGAACTCGCCTTCTTTGCGCCAATGGTATTCCCCGCCCTCCTCAAGCATATCGTCCCCGCCGGCAAAAACCGGAAACCCTGTGTCATGACGCCTGAACGTTTCCTGCGCCACCACCTGCAGGTCAATGCCCCCGATCCTCGACGGAGTGGCGGTGAAGTATTTTTCGATCAAGGCATCGCCCAAACCCACCGCTTCGAAAATCTGCGCCCCGCAATACGACTGGATGGTGGAAATCCCCATCTTGGAAATAATTTTATACAGGCCCTTATGACAGGCCTGGAGGAAATTCTTTTGGGCATCCTTAAAACCGATTTTTGCTTCGATTTGTTCGCTGTCAATCAAGGCCTCGATCGATTCAAAGGCCAAATAAGGGTTCACCGCATTGGCGCCGTAGCCCAAGAGCACGGCAAAATGGTGCAATTCCCGGGCCTCGCCGCTTTCCAGCACCAGGCTGGCCTTGGTGCGCGTGCCCTGGCGGATCAAATGGTGGTGCAGGCCGGCGCAGGCCAACAGCGACGGAATAGGAACATTTTTGGCATTGACCGCGCGGTCGGAAAGGACCAAAATGCTGGCACCTTCCTTGATCGCGTCATCCGCTTTTTTAAACAAGGCCTCCAAAGCGGCTTCCAACCCCGCGGGGCCGTCTTTTTTGTTAAAGACCACGCTCAAAGTAACGCTCTTTAAAAGACCGGCATTGACATGCGCGATCTGTTCCAGCTCTTCATTGGTCAAAATGGGGCGCTGGATCCAAAGCCGGTGCGCGTGGGCCGGGGTCTCGTCGAGCAAGTTCCCTTCCGGGCCCAGCATCATGTCCTCGCCCATGATGATCTCCTCACGGATGGCGTCGATGGGCGGATTGGTCACCTGGGCGAACAATTGTTTAAAATAATCGTACAGCAGCCTGGGCCTGTCGGACAACACCGCCAGCGGCGTGTCCGTGCCCATGGATCCGGTGGCTTCTTCCCCCAGGGCCATGGGCGTCAGCAATATTTTCAGGTCTTCCAGCGTATACCCGAAGGCGCGCTGGCGGGCCAATAAAGTCTTTGAATTAAGCCGCTGCACTTTCTTAGGCGCGGGCAACGCGCGCAGATCAACAATATTCTCTTTAAGCCATGTCCCATAAGGCTGGCGGGACGCATACTCTTCCTTCAATTCTTTATCGTCGATGATGCGGCCCTTTTGGGTATCGACTAAAAACATTTTGCCCGGCTGCAAGCGCCCTTTCTTCAAAATTTTCTCCGGGGCCACGGCCAAGACCCCTGCCTCGGAGGCCATGATCACCACATCGTCGGTGGTCACCACATAACGGGAAGGGCGCAAGCCATTGCGGTCGAGCACCGCGCCCACATAACGCCCGTCGGAAAAAGCAATGGCCGCAGGGCCGTCCCAGGGTTCCATGAAACAAGAATGGTATTCATAAAAGGCGCGTTTAAGCGGATCCATGTCCTGATGCCCGCTCCAGGCCTCGGGGATCATCATCATCATGGCATGCGGCAGGGAACGCCCGGCAAGCACCAGCATTTCCAAAACATTATCAAAGGTGGCGGTGTCCGACCCGTGCGGCACGACGGTGGACAGCACCTTTTTCAAATCACTGCCAAAGGCCTTGGACACAAACTGCTTTTCGCGGGCATGGATCCAGTTGATATTGCCGCGCAAAGTGTTGATTTCACCATTATGGGCGACATACCGGTACGGGTGCGCCAAGGCCCAGCTGGGAAAGGTGTTGGTGGAATAACGCGAATGGATCAGGGCCACCGCGGAAGCCAGGCTTTCGTCGGCCAGGTCCAGAAAAAACCGGTCCACCTGCTCGGACATCAACTGCCCTTTATAGACCAAGGTGCGGCTGTTAAGGGAACAAAAATAATAATAATTCTTCTGCGGCAAGGTGGAGTAATACACTTTGTTCCATAGGCGTTTGCGGATGACATACAGCTTGCGGTCAAAATCCTCCGGCTTGGTCTTTTTGCCGCGGGCAATGAACAATTGCTTGAATTCCGGTTCAACCGAACGGGCCACCCGTCCGATTTTGGTGGAATCATGCGGCACGGCGCGCCAGCCGATGAGTTTCTGGTCTTCTTCATGGATAATATGTTCGGTCCACTGTTCGATGGTATTGCGGTCTTCCAGCGAAGGCGGCAGGAACACCAGGCCGCAGCCATAATCGCCTTCCGGCGGCAAAGCAAGATCCTGTTTGGCCATTTCCTTGCGCAAAAACGCGTCAGGCATCTGGACCATGATGCCTGCCCCATCGCCGGTCTCGGGATCACAGCCGCAGGCGCCGCGGTGGGTCAAATTTTCCAGGATCTGTATCCCTTGGCGCACAATATCATGGGACTTGGCGCCCTTGATATTGACAATAAACCCCACCCCGCAGGCATCGTGCTC
>JACQQW010000053.1 GCA_016206745.1 Candidatus Omnitrophota bacterium
ACCGCAATTTTGAAGGCCGGGTCAATCCCTATGCGAAAGCCAATTTTTTGGCCAGCCCGCCGCTGGTTGTGGCCTATGCTTTAGCAGGACGGGTGGACATGGATTTGGCCGTTGAACCTATCGGTAATGATAAAAAAGGACGCCCTGTGTATTTGAAGGATATTTGGCCTGATTCCAGGGAAATTCATGCTTTGGCCAGGAAATTTGTCAAGGCCAGTATTTTTAAGTCGCGGTACAAAGATGTGGACCGCGGCAATAAAGATTGGAACGCGATTAAAACCACGAAATCGGATTTGTTTAACTGGGACGAACACAGCACATACATTCAAAATCCGCCGTATTTTACAGACATGAAAATATCCCCCGACCCGATTAGGGCCATCACCGGCGCCAGGTGTCTGGTCATGGTGGGGGACTCCATCACCACCGACCATATTTCACCGGCCGGTGCCATCGCCAAAGATTCACCGGCGGGAAAATTCCTTATGGAACAGAGTGTCCAACCCAAAGATTTTAACCAGTATGGCGCCCGCCGGGGCAATGACCGGGTGATGACCCGGGGGACGTTCGCGAACATCCGTTTGCGCAATTTGATCGCGCCCGGCACCGAAGGCCCGTGGACCACGTATTGGCCCACCAATGAGAAAATGTTTATCTATGACGCGGCCATGAAATACAAGGAACAGAAAACTCCGCTGGTTGTCCTGGCCGGTAAAGAATACGGCACCGGTTCTTCCCGGGACTGGGCCGCCAAAGGCACGACCCTTTTAGGGGTCAAGGCGGTTGTCGCGGAAAGTTTTGAGCGCATCCACCGCAGCAATTTGGTCGGCATGGGGGTATTGCCCTGCCAATTTAAACAAGGTGAGAATGCCTTAGGTCTGGGGCTTAAAGGCGATGAGGCCTTTGATTTTGTCGATTTAAACGACTCTCTTGCGTCCCGCCAGGAATTGACTGTAGTGGCCGTTGCGCCGGACGGCGGCAAAAAACAATTCCAAGTGATCGTCCGGGTGGACACACCGGTGGAAGTCGACTACTTGCGCAACGGCGGCATTCTGCACACCGTCTTGCGGAAACTGGCCAAGGCTTGACATTGACTTATGAATATTGCAGATGATATGTTGGATATGTTGGATTTATTGGACATGTTGGATGAACTGAAAGACCACAGGACGGTCAAAGCCGTGGTGGAAGGAAGAAAAACCATTGCTGCCGGAGCTAAAGGGGTGTCCGTGTCAAAGATACTTGTCCTCTTTGCGGTGGGCGAAAGAAAAACGGCAAGACTATTTTTACAGTTGGTTTAGGTGAAGGGATTTTGGTTGTCCGTGATGTGCCGGCTTTGGTATGCGGTCAATGCGGAGAGGACTGGATTGAAGATAAAATTGCTTCGCGGCTGGAAGATTTTGTGGATGAGGCACGCAAAAAGCATCTTCAAGTTGAAGTAGCTGCGTTTTCATAGGAGAGGAAATTTGAGTAATACAGAAATAGATAAAATCGTTTATAATACATGAGTGAGGCAATATCTTTGTTATGATTGACCCTAGAAAGTGAGGCAAAGGATTATGGGGACATTTTATACAAAATGCTTGATTGAAAACCACATTGATCGCAAAAAGTCGATTGTGGTTCCCAAACTTCTTGTAGATACCGGAAGTGAATATACGTGGATCCCGGAAAACATGCTTGAAAAAATCGCAGTGGCACGCGAAAAAAAGGACTTGGCTTTTGTGATGGCCAATGGCCAGCATGTGACCCGCAGCGTGGGTTTTGCGATTATCTGCCTGGATAAATATTTTACGATTGACGAAATTGTTTTTGGTGAAAAAGGGGATTTAATTCTGTTGGGGGCAAGGACATTGGAAGGTTTAAATCTCGCGGTCGATTCACGCCAAAAGAAATTAGTCGGGGCCGGCCCATTGCCGGTTGCTTAATCCTTTCTCTGGATTCACCTGGAGTACACAATGCAATTATTATACACCAAACGCTCCCCCTATGCCCGCAAAGTCCGGGTGGTGGCCTTGGAAAAAGGCATCCATTTGGATTTGATCGACGAGGATTTGCAGGACAAGTCCAAGCGGTTATTGGAAGCCAATCCTTTGGGCAAGGTGCCGACTTTGATTTTGGGCAATGGCGAGGCTATTTATGATAGCCCGGTGATTTGCCAATACCTCGATGAGCTTAATGATAAGATTATTTTGATCCACAAATCGGGGCAGGCGCGGTACAAGGTTTTAAAATGGGAGGCCATGGCCGATGATTTAATGACCATTGCCATTAATGCGTACATGGAAAAAGTCCGTCATCCCCAGGATTTTCACGCGCCGTTTGTTTCCTCCCAGGAGGCGGCCATACAAAAGGCCTATCAGTTCATTGAATCGCGTTTAAATGAGTTGAGCGTATTTTCATTGGCTCCTGTGGCGGTGGCTTCTGCCATCGGTTATATCCATTTCCGCCTGCCGCATGTGGTTGCCCAGGGAAAATTGGCCCAATGGTTTAATGAGTTTTCTAAACGTCCCAGCATGGCGCAAACAATCCCAACGGTGTAAATTGTATGGCCCGCCGCACACTCGATTTTAGACGTTCCCAGCCGGTGGTCCTTCCCAACGGACGTACGATTAAGATTTCTTTTATTAATCACCCTGGCGCCGTTATCATTGCGCCATTTTTAAGCAAAGACAAAATTGTTTTTATGCGCCAATTCCGGCCGGCCCTTAAAAAATATATTTATGAACTGCCCGCCGGGACCCTGGATCCAAATGAATCCCTGGTTTCCTGCGCCAAACGTGAACTCATTGAAGAGACCGGGTTAAGGGCCGGAAAAATGACCAAAATCGGTCAGATCTATCCTGTTCCGGGTTACTCAACCGAAATCATTCATATTTTTAAAGCCGAAGGCCTTAGCCAGGGGGAAGCGGAACCGGAAGAATATGAGGTCATTGAAAATATTGTTATGAGCAAATCCCAAGTGCGGAAATTATTCAAAGATGGAAAATTGCAAGACGCTAAAAGCATCTGCGCCTTAACTTTTTGTGGATGGCTGTAATTTTGGTAATTTTGGGGACGCGTACAAAAACCGTACATGTCCCCAAAATTGTAATATAAGGAAAGTATGCGGATTTTGGTTGTCGAAGATGAAGTAAAAATCGCTAAATTCATCAAACGCGGCCTTAAGGAAGAGGGATATGCGGTGGACATTAGTGCCGATGGAGAAGACGGGCATTTCCTGGTTACGACCAATGAATACGATTTAATCATCCTGGATTTAATGCTGCCGAAGCTGGACGGCTTAAGTTTATGCCGGAAACTCCGCAATGAAAAAATTAAAGTGCCCATTTTAATGCTCAGCGCCAAAGGCACGGTCAAAGATAAAGTAAACGGCCTGGATTCCGGCGCCGAAGATTATTTGGCCAAACCTTTCGCTTTTGAAGAATTATTGGCCCGCGTGCGGGTTTTATTGCGCAATAAAGATGTCCGTGTGCCCACCCAATTGCAGGCCGGAGACCTGGTCATGGATTTGCTCAACCACAAAGTCACCCGCGCGGATAAGAAGATACATTTGACGGTCAAAGAATACATGTTGTTGGAATATTTGATCCACAATGCCGGCACTATCGTCACCCGGACCATGATTTCCGAACACGTCTGGGACATCCATTTCGATACCTTCACCAATGTCATTGATGTCTATATCAATTATTTGCGCAATAAGATCGACACCGGGTTTGAACACAAAATGATCCTGACCGTGCGTGGCAAAGGATACATGCTTCAAAAATGATCTTCAGGTTTTTTAAATCCATCCGATTTCAAATTGTCTTGTGGCACATGCTGATCCTTTCCCTACCATTTAAAACACACGCCCTGGCGCTGGCATTGTTTGCAGATGGGCATGGAACTGCGGCCTTTGGCGGCCATTAACCGGCGGGTGGCCGTGGCTTGGGGGCCGTTCCAAATATCTTTGACTTTGGATTCACCGGTTTTATAAGTGGTATAAGGTTTTACCCCCGACCAGATGACCCCCTCACAACACTGCAATACGTCCCCGTTGAAATTAAATTGCATGGCCTTCCAGAGCCAATCACAGGACATGTTCAATGTTTTGCTTGGCAGCGGGGTTTCTTTACCTTCCAGCCCTCCGCGCGGGTTTCCCTGGCGGAAGCTCAGCAGCAGGCCATTGTCCTTGCAGAATTGGCGGATCAACGGGATTTGATGGCGGTTATAATTATAGGTGATCCAATCGATCAGGATTAAAGCCTGCGAACCGGTTTCTTTTTTGAGCTTCGCCACCATGCGGATATTACTTTTCAGTTTTTCCACTTCGCCATAGCGGATCTGAATGCCGTAAATGTCCTGGGTAAACCCGCCCAATTGGATCTTGATGCAATCAATCCCGGCTCCCAATATGTCCCGGGCATTTTGCTCATTGAATAAAAGCCCGTTGGTGGAAATCATGGTCATGACTTTACGCTCGGTGGCGCACCGGATGATCCGGCCCAAGTCTTTATATAAAAGCGGTTCGCCATTGGTGTACAGCACGGCGATCAGCACGTCTTTTTTGACTTGGTCGATGATGTCCATGGCCATTTCAACCGGCATTTTCCCTTTGGAAATGCTCCCCAGGGACGGCGCTTGCGGGTCAATATTATAGATGCGTCCTTTGGCATCGCGGCAAAACAGGCAACCCGCGTTGCATTCATTCCACAGTTCAAGGCTTAAAATAAACGGAGCAACCGCCGATTTTTTCCACTGAAACACATACGCCGTCGAACACATAAAAACGTTCCATAGTTTTCGCGGCGTGATCTTGCCGGCCAATAAGGCCGTCATGAACAATGTGATCTTAAGGAAAATGTAATGATTATGTTTAGGTATTTTGGTTTGGGAAGCCATACAGTGAACTTATAATGTAATTAGGCCGCATTTTAGTTTGTTCATGGACGGAATTTAAATAAAGCCCGATCATGCCCAGGCAGAACAACTGCACACCGCCCATGGAAAGGATGACGATCATCAGCGCTGTCCATCCCGGCAGGGCATGGCCGGAGATTTTTTGGTAAAGCGCGTGGGCAATGAATACCATGTCCACAAAGATGGCGCACAGACCGCAATAGACGGCAATTTGCAAAGGCACGGAAGAAAAATTGACCACGGCCGCGTTAAGGAAATTGCTGAGCGCCTTGCGGCCTAAAATAAAGAATTTGCTTTTTCCCGCGAAGCGCGCTTCCCGGGTATAAGGGACAAAATTTTGTTTAAATCCCACCCAGGCAATGATACCGCGCAGGAACGGTTTATTTTCTTTAAATTTCAAAATATAGTCAACCGCGCGGCGGGAAAGAAGTTTAAAATCACCTGCTTCCTGGGGGATGGGCACGGATGAATAGCGGTTGAGGACCAGGTATCCGATTTTGGTCAGGAACAATTTAAACGCCGGTTCTCCCTTACGGTTGAGCCTGAGGGTATGCACCACATCCACTTGCGGGTCATTCAAATAATTCTCCAGCATGGCGCCGATCAGTTCCGGCGGGTCCTGCAGGTCGGCGTCCATGTAGACCACTGCATCACCTTGCGCGTGGGCCAGGCCGGCCATGACGCAGGGGGCGACCCCAAATGTGCGGGACATATTAATAACACGGATGTCATTATGGCCCTTGTCCTGGTCCAGTAAAATGGCCAGTGAATTATCATTGGAAGCATCATTGACAAAAATCAATTCATGGCCTTTGACCAGGCTTTTATGACGGGAGGCCTGCATGGCCGCACGGGCCCGCCGGATGAGCTCGACGAGAACGTCCTCTTCATTGCGGAAAGAAAAAACAATGGATAAAAAAGGCGGTGTGTGTGCCGGCGGCATGAGGAGCATTGTATTGATTTTACCGGTTGTGCGCAATATTATTATTTTTTCTAATTTGTCTTGCATGCAGTAAATAGTGTGTTATATTCATTGCATACCTCTCTTATGAATATCCTTTTTATCGTCGATACATTTTCTATCATTGAGCCCATGGGGGTTCTGCAATTGTCGGGGATCACCAATGCCCGCGGCCACAAAAGTTTCATTTGCGCCATTGATGACGGTGACGTTTTCCGTAAAATGGAAGAGTATCGCATTGACGCGGTGGCCTGTTCGTTCATGTCCACCGAGGCGGGCGGATTTAATGTTTTGGTCCGCCAGATCCGCGGGCGCTATCCCAACATGCCCATCATTGCGGGCGGCCCGCACCCGACGTATTACCCTAAGATCGCTGATACCTGGCCTGTGGACGCGGTGGTGATTGGAGAAGGGGACCATGTGGCGGCCGAGTTGCTGGAAAATTTATATTCCGGCAAAGACATCTCCCACCTGATGAACGTCCATACCAAAACGTTCAAAAACCCGCAGGGCAATCTTGTGGAAGATTTGGACACCCTGGCGTTCTCCGACCGGGAATTATTGAAAAATGTGGCCCCGTTCAAATACATTCCCATGAAGTCGTTTTTTGCCACCCGTGGCTGCCCGTATAGCTGTTCCTATTGCTTCAACAGCGCGTTTAACAAAATGCACAAGGGCAAAGGGGAAATTTTGCGCCGGCGTTCGGTGGAAAATTTGGTCCAAGAGTTAGAGCACGTCAAGCAGAACTATAAAATGGATTTTGTGCGTTTCGGCGATGACACCTTTGTGATGAAATACGACGCCTGGGTCGAAGAGTTCTGCGATAAATATTCCAAACGGGTGGGTGTGCCGTTTTATTTCCTGATCCACCCGAACCTGGCCAGCGAGGACTTGATCCGGTCTTTAAAGAAGGCCGGTTGCCATTCGATCATGCTGGGCATTGAGTCCGGCAATGAGCAAGTGCGCCGTAAAGTGCTCGACCGCTATGTGGCGGACGCGACCATCAAAAAGGCCTTTGCTTTATACCATAAATATGACATCAAGGTGTTCAGCAATACGATCTTGGGTCTGCCGGAAACCACGCTCAAAGAAGATTTGGAATCGCTGAATTTCACCTTGGACTGCCGTCCGTTTTATTCGGGATTCACGGTATTCACGCCTTTTCCGGGCACGGCGCTGGGGGAGTATTCCAAACAAAAAGGCTATGTCAAAGGGGCGGATGATTTTGCCGAATCTTTTCCCATCAGCATGCAGTCCGGTTCCATGTTAAATACGGTGACCGACCGGCAGAGGGAGATCCATCGCAATATTTTGACTTTGGCCCCGGTGGCCAACTTGTTCCCGGTGTTGCGCAACCTGATTGTTAAACATTTGATTTACTGGAAATCCAATGTGATGTTTGATTTTGTAGGGTTTGTGGTGCGCAATTACTGCAACATGAATATATTTCCATTTGGCAAGTCTGCGTATACGTTCATGCAGATTTTCAAAAAGGTCGTCCGCATCGACAAGCGCAATTACGCAAAAGATGCTCCGCCCCCGCCGCCGGTCAACAAGGAAGGTTTGAGGGATTTTGAACAGACCCGCCTTGCCGCCACCCAGGTGACTTAAACGCGTTTATAACAAAGTATTCGCCGTTATTAAAATAG
>JACQQW010000054.1 GCA_016206745.1 Candidatus Omnitrophota bacterium
ATTTTGAAGAAGTTTATACCTTCGGCCAGACCATCGTTTCCAATTTATTGAAATTTTTAGGGCCCGTAGTCAATGCGGCCGGCCTGACCATCCCGATTTATACAGTCCTGATCATTTGTGTGTATTTGATCCTCAATATCGTTGGCGTGGCTGCGCGGTATGAGAGGGCCCTGCTTTTGGCCCTGGGTTTTTCGGCGGCCATGCACATGGTTTTGACCGCGCGCCAATTGTATGAATCCGACAGCAGCCCCATCAAGGCGCATTACCTTTTTGCTTTTGGCCTGGCCTTCGTGGCCAATCTTTGTATTATTTCGTTATTGCTTGTCCTGGTGGTGCCGGAGTTTTCGTTCCCCGGTTTTCTTAAGGTATTGTCCCATCAGGCGGTCTCCTATTATAAAGCCATCTATAGGGCCATTTTTGTCAGCCCCTGAATTCTTTTCCGGTTTGACAAGCCTTAAGAGCGTGCTATACTTTAAATAGATTTAGGAGGCATTATATGCGTCATGTATTTAAAACAGTGACGGTCACAGGAATGATGACCGCCTTTGTGGCGGCAATGGTGTTGTGTTGCTGTGTGACCAGGGTTTCCCAGGCCTTCTCTATTAATAAGGTCAAACCGTGTTCCCACTGTCCTGTTTCCAAAGCCGTTCCTGTTTCTAAAGATTGCCCGCACATGTGCCTGTGGAAGTCCCAGGCGGAAACCGCTAAATTCTTTACCCTGGCGCCGGTAGTAATATTGGCAGTATTGTCAGCCCCGGCCCTGGTTTATCCCGCGCCGCGCTTTTTTTCTGGGAATGTCATTTATGTCCACGGCCCTCCCATACGGGCCGCCGTAGTTCCGTTATACCTCCAATCCCATTCCCTTCGCATTTAAACCTTCTTATTACAAAATAATTTTTATTTTATTTTGATTAAGGAGGCGCTATGTTTTACAAAGTCATTAAAATTCTACTGATTTTTGCTTTCATCCCTTTTGCCTTTAATTTTCTTTTCTCCTCGTCCAATGCCTTTGCCAAGGACATCTGGTATTGCCCCATGCATCCTCATTACACCAGCGACAGGCCTGGGCTTTGCCCGATCTGTAATATGAGTCTGGTCAAAAAGCAAGGCCATCCAAGTGCCGGGCATGCCATGCAGGAGCATCTGCAGGCCTCCGGTAAAGAGGGGACCGAAGGCCATGCGCCGGTGAGCTTGACTCCACAGCAGATGCAATGGACGGGTGTCAAGACCGCCGCGGTGCAGCGCGCGCCTTTGGTAAAGAAAGTGCGGGCCGCCGGGTATGTATCAACCGTGCATGAGCTTTTCGAATATCAAGATCAATTTATCCAGGCCCACATCGATTATGTAACGACTTACCGGGATTATAAGCGCTTTGCCCACACCCGCCGCAATTGGGACGCCCACCGTGCACTGCAGGTCAAGATCCATGAAACCAAAGACAAATTGCTGCGATTGGGGCTGGGCCCTATGGAAATTGAGAAACTGGAAAAAGTCACCTGGAGAAATGCCTGGCAGCAGCCGGAACTATTGCTTTTTAAAGACGATGTTCCCTATTGGGTCGTGGCCCAGATTTTTGAAAGCGACCGCGGGTTTTTGACCGCCGGCCAGGAAGTGGAAGTTGAAATACCCGCCTATCATGAACAGGCCAAAGGCGTGGTCCGTTTCATCGGCGGGATCTTTGACTCGCAGACCAGGACGGTCAATGCCTTGATCGAGCTTCAAGGCCACCGGGGTGAGTTGGAAGGGGACATGTTCGTCCATGTCACCATTCCCATCGAGTTAAACGAATCAGTGATGGTCCCCAAAGAGGCGGTCCTGGACACCGGAACGCGCAAGATCGTGTACGTGCAGGCCAAGCCCGGCGTGTTTGAGCCCAGGGACATCGAAGTGGTGGCCTTGGGCGACAATGGCTGGGCGGTCAAGTCGGGGCTTAAAGAAGGAGAGCAAGTGGCGGTGGAAGGAAATTTCCTGCTGGACTCCGAAAGCCGCCTGCAGGCCGCGTTTGCCGGGGCCTCACAGGGGGGGCATAGCCATGGAAACTAAACGCGAAGGCATCGTCGAGGGGATCATTGAAGCTTCGGCCCGCAATAAGTTCCTGGTGCTGGTCTTTGTGGCGGCGGCGGTCTTGGGCGCGGTGTGGTCCGTTAAAAACATCCCGCTCGACGCCATCCCCGACCTTTCTGATACCCAGGTCATTGTGTATTCGCGCTGGGACAGGAGCCCGGACATCATTGAAGACCAGGTGACGTACCCCATTATCTCGTCCCTGTTGGGCATGCCGAAGGTCAAGGCCATCCGCGGGTTTTCCGATTTCGGGTATTCCTATGTGTATGTCATTTTCAAAGACGGCACCGACCTGTACTGGGCCAGGAGCCGGGTGCTGGAATATTTGTCCAAGATCACGGCGTCCCTGCCGCAGGGCGTCAAGACGGAACTGGGGCCGGACGCGACCGGGGTGGGCTGGGTGCTGCAATATGCGCTGGTCGACAAAACCGGTAAACACAGCCTGCAGGACCTGCGC